>PSRI01000175.1 GCA_003175935.1 Bacteroidota bacterium | reverse complement strand
CATCCATATTTTATTGGTAATTGCCATCATTGCAATTCTTTTGCGGGTGATCCGGAGAGCAGATTGAAAAATCATTGCCTGTAATTCTCAATCATAAAAACTTAGAATTATGGAAAGCTGGAAATTAAAGCTGAATGGAAGCTGGAATGAAATTAAAGGAAAGATCAAACAGAAATATGGAAATGTTACTGATGATGATCTACTTTATAAGGAAGGAAAAGACGAGGAATTATTAGGCAGACTACAGAAAAAAATAGGTAAATCGAAACAGGAACTTAAGACCTGGATCGAAAGTCTTTAAAATTCAAAAATTTTCATTGGTCTCGCAAGTTTGTTATTTTTAGCTGCCACTTATTTAAGTGGCAGTTTTATAAATTTACTTTATGTCCACCACAAATGATGCAACTCCTTATTATAAGAAGGCCACTACTATTTTGTTTGGGTTATCACTGTTGGGGTTGATCATTTATCTCGGTCGGGATATCATTGTTCCCTTTTCATTCTCCATATTGTTAGCCATCTTACTTTTACCATCGGTTAGTTTCCTTGAACGCAAAAAAGTTCCGAAGGTATTAGCCATTATTGTAGTCCTTATTTTCGCAATGATCCTCATCGCTGCACTGCTCTATTTTATGACAACCCAAATGATGAGTTTTGCGGATGACCTTCCAACGATCCGGCAGCATTTGCAGGATCATTACCTCACACTACAAAGATGGATACGCGAACAATTTAATCTCACCGTAAGGGAGCAGAAAAAGCTAATTCAGGATGCCACAGTAAAAATGAAAGATTCTACTCCGGGCTATATTGGTGGGGCCTTTCTTTCAGTTACGCAGTCCATAATGTTAATCGTTCTATTGCCGATTTATACTTTCCTGATGCTATACTATCGTGATATGATCAAAAAGTTCCTGGTTTCTGTTTTCGAAAGCAGACATGAAGAGAAAGTGAGGGAAGTACTTCGTGAATCAAGATCCATCATTCAAAACTATATGATTGGTTTAATGATTGAGACTGCATCAGTGGCCGCCTTAAACTCTCTGGGGTTTATCATTTTAGGAATTCAGTATCCGATTTTTCTTGGGGTACTTGCCGCCATACTTAACCTCATTCCATACATTGGGGGCCTTATAGCTGTGGTGTTTTGTATGCTTGTAACGGTAACTAATACGGATGAAATATCGATGGTTATTTGGGTTGCAGTGGTACTCGGCATCGTACAGCTTATTGACAATAATTTTCTCATGCCCAAAATAGTGGGATCGAAAGTAAAATTGAATGCGCTTATGACAATAGTGGCCGTGCTGATTGGCGGTGCCCTTTGTGGAGTTTCAGGAATGTTTCTTGCCATTCCCGGTGTTGCCATTTTAAAAGTTGTATTTGACAGGGTGGAAGAACTTCAACCCTGGGGAAATTTGTTGGGAGATGACATAACGGTATTTGAACAGAATCCGATCATAAAAAAATTCACCAAAGTAGGTCGGCGAAAACCTCAGAAAAAAGCGAGTTGAATTCAGTTAAGCGAAGTCGAGAATGATTGAAAACGTAGTACCCTTATTCGGTGAACTATCAACAAATATTTTCCCTTTGTGATTCAGTATGATATTTTGAGTATTGGTGAGGCCAAGTCCTGTACCTTTCTCTTTGCTTGTAAAATAAGGTTCAAATAATTTAGATAAAGAGTCCTGGTCAAGTCCTTTTCCATTATCGCTTATTTCTACTACACATTTTTTGTTTCGATCTTCAGAAACCAGGGTAAGAACTCCACTTCCTGCGTCCATGGCTTCGATTGCATTTACTATAATATTAAGAAATGCAATTTTGATTTTCTCCTTGTCAACAAAGATCTCGCTTATTTGTTTATCGTATTTTTTTACAACTGAAATATTCTTGAGTGCAATCCTGTCATCGGCAAGTACGAGTGCCTCATCAAGCAAAGCATTAACTGAGGCTTTCTGCTGGTCCAGCTCGGTAAGTTTGGTTGAATCCAGAAGCCCTGTTATAAGGTGGTTGATTCTGTCTATATTACGGGTTATTAAGTCAAATAGTAAATTTTGTTCTGCAACTTCGATATGGTCTCCTCTTAATTGGTCTACCGCCAAATTAATATTGGTAAGTGGATTTCGAACTTCGTGAGCAATAGTTCTGGCAATGCGTCCTGTTGACGCAAACTTTTCTATACTCCTGATTTCAACTAATTCCTTATTGGCATTTCCCAATTCCAAAACTCTTTTTTCAAGTTCCTGTGAGTATTGGGCTACCTGGGAGTCTGCTTTGAGTCTCGCGATATTTTCCCTCAGGTAAGTTATCAGCGCAAATCCCATCATGAGGAAAGCCAAAACCAAAGAGACCACGATAATAGCATGCAGGGCATTTGATTTTGAGTTTAGGGCATCCATTCGGGTTCCCAAAATTGCCTGCTCGTAAGCTTGCATGTTATGAATCACATCTCTCAATTCATCCATAATTATTTTTCCCTGGTAAATGGCACGGCGAACGCTATCGGTTAGAGCAAAATTATTTTTCTCCGCACTTGATATGGCAATCCCCAGGTAATAAAATTCATCTTCCACTAACTGTTTAGCGTCCTGTAATCTTTTATGCTGGAGAGGGTTAGTGTTCGTTTCTTCTAGTATATGATAAAACGTTGTGTCGGCTCTCAGACGGCTTTCTTTATATGGAGTGAGGAAAGATGGATCGCCACTAAGTATGTAACCTCTCGCGCCAGTTTCTGCATCTTTCACTGTTGAAACAAGGCCCTCCAGATAATTTATCGTACTGTTGGTATGATTTACTTCTTTCGCCTGGCTGGTGAATTCCCTGTTGGCATAAAGTGTGAGCAGGTAAGAAATGAACAGCACAAAAAATGCGGAGCCATATCCTACCCGGATGCGTTTGTCAATTCTAAGTTTCTCAATAAGTCCGGCCATACAGTTTGAGTTCAATTAAAAATCACTTCTACTTTTTTAGAAGAAGATAAACTTTTTTTCCAGCGCGGCTGTATAACAATAAATTTACAAATCGATGTCAAATTTGATTAGTATGCTATGATTCTTTATTGCTAGTTTTGTATTATAAAATGCTCGCCATGACGAAATCCAGTATTTATAAAGCACCACCGTTCATCGTCGAAAAACTTACACGTTTACTAACACTATTGAAGCAGGAAAAAAGAAAGTATGAACAAATTGCCGAGGGAATTAGTGATAAAGAATTCCGAAGGACTGTAATTTGCCTGGCGCAGGAAAGTAATCAATACGCCTGCGAACTTTCTTCTCAAATTCACACACTAAACGGACAAATGCCAATCGATAGATTTCCGGAAGAAGAGGAAGTACTGGTCATGGAAACAGAACCATCGGGAAATGAAAAAGACGTTCTGTTTTTTTGCCGCGAGAGTGAAAAAAACATGATCACGGCGTACAGAGAAATACTGAATGAGCCATTTCTTTTAGAAGGGGTGAGAAAAGTAATTCGTTACCAGCTAAATGGTATCATGTATGCCTTTCTTCAGTTGAAATTGCTCAGTAGTACTACCTGATTAAAATAAATTCTCCAGGAAAAACAGTATGGCAGGGTCAAAACCCTGCTTTTTTTGGTCAATTTTTGCGCCAAAAACTGATTCCCTTTATTCAAACTTCGAAATAGCTGATTTTAGGTTGATGCCTTTCCCCAGTACAGGTTTAAAAAGATCGCCTTTTTTGGTAAGGCGGCTTACCATAGTCTTAATGGTAAATTGAGAGGGATGCAATCCTTTTTTTACCTCTTTCCACTCCAGCGGTGTCGACACCGTGGCCCCTTCTTTAGGCCTCAGACTGTAGGCACAGGCAAGCGTCTGCCCCTTTTTATTTTGCAAATAATCTATATAAATCCTTCCTTTTCTTTTATCCAGTGACCTTTCCACAGTAGTTGTATCAGGAAGATGATGATTAGCAGCTAAAGCAACCTGCTCTGCAAATTTTCTAACATCAGCATAATCATATTTTGCACCTAAAGGAACATACACATGCATCCCGGTTGCTCCTGAAGTTTTGCAGTAATTACTTATACCCGCACTCTCAAATAATTCATGAATCACATTCGCCACTTCAATCACCTGATCAAAAGTATTTTTTGATGAAGGATCTATGTCCATCACCATATAATCGGGAAAATCCAAAGATTTCAACCTTGAGTTCCACGGATTCAATTCAATACAACCAAGATTGTTTAAATAAAAAAGTGTTGGTTTGTCATTGCAAATGATGTAGTCGATATCTTTATTCGCAGACTCCGAAAATAATTTTTGCGTCGTTACCCACTCCGGCGCGTTTTCGCCTGCGTCTTTATGAAAAAAACCCTGATCAGAAATTCCATTTGGATTTCTTCTTAATGATTCCGGCCTGTCCTTCAGGTAAGGCAGTATATATTTAAACACACCATTGTAATATTCCACAACATCATTTTTGGTGTATTTCTCATGTGGCCAGTAAATTTTATCAGGATTGCTAATAATTACTTTCTTTCCTCCAATAGAAATTTCCCTTCCTTTGGAAGCTTTCGCACGCTCAAATTTTGTATTTGAAGCCTTTGCACGAACACTGGTTTTTTTTGCAACCGTACTCATTTTTTCTTAAGTAGTTTGTTGATAGGCGATCCTGCCGGTGTTAATTTTTCACTGTCGTACGCATCTTCCACCGCATATTTATCCTTGTGTTTTATAAGTAACCATGAATTGGGCGTAGTCTTAATTTTGACAAGAGCAAATTCTCCTTTCAATTTTTTTCCATGCAGGGTAAACTTTAATGAGCCTCTTTTCAAACCAGCACCCCAGCTTTTGCTTACTGGCTTTCCCTTAACAACTTCAATAGTTGGTTCAAACCAACCGTTATCCCAAATTTCAACTATACCTGCACCGTAATTTCCTTCGGGAATCACGCCCTTGAAACCTGCATAGTCCAACGGATGATCTTCTACCATCATGGCCAGGCGCTTGTCTGCAGGATTCATAGATGGACCCTTTGGAACGGCCCAACTTTTCAAAACACCATCCCACTCCAAACGAAAATCATAATGGAGGCTGGTGGCCTTATGCCTTTGTACCACAAAAATTAATTTCTTACGATCACCCTTACCTGATAAAGCCCCTGGCTCTGGCGTAGATGAAAAATTCCGTTTTTGTTTGTATTTAACCAGACTCATCACGAAGCTTTTTTCTTCTTTGGTGTATTAAGGCTCGCTTTCAATTGCGACATCAGGTCCCTGGTATCCTTATGAACTACTCGCATTTCCGGAACTTTTATCTTAATACCCCTGGATTTAGCTTTGATTAATTTCATCAATTCGGCTGTATAAGTATCCTTATAATCTGAAATATCAAATTTGGTAGTGTATTGTTGAATGAGAGCTGTAGCCATTTTTAATTCAGGAGCAGAAATCGTAACCTTTCCCGGAATTTTCAAATCTTTTATATCTCTCACTTCTTCATAATACCTTAACCTGATCAATGCGAGTGCGCCATTAACTTCCTTAAGTACAACAAGGCTCTGCTTGGATCTCATCACAAAATTTCCTACAGCCACTTTCCCCGTCTTTTTCAGAGCCTCACGTAAAAGCGCATACGCTTTTGTTCCAGAGCTTTCGGGTTCAAGATAATAAGGCATTTCATAATACAGGATCCCAATTTCATCCTGGTTTACAAAATCAGTGATCTCAATTGTTTTTGTTTTTTTCGGACTGGCTTTTTCAAAATCTTCATCAGTGAGTACTACGTACTTGTTGTCTATTTTGTAACCCTTTACTATGCTTTTCCAGGGAACTTCTTTACCTGTTTTATCATTTACACGTACGTATCGAATATTTGAATGGTCCTTCGAGTCCAGCATGTCCAGATCTAACTCACTATCCTGAACCGCGCTGTATAATTTTACGGGAATGTTGACCAGACCGAATCCAATTGTGCCCGTCCAAATTGCTCTCATAAAAACATTTTTTTAGAGTGAAGAGGTACGGTGTGATTGACTACACAAAGGGACTAAATATTTTGGAGAATTAAAAAGTGCGGAGATAAAAAAACCAGGCCTTCAATAAAGGCCCGGTCTGATATAACCCTAAACCCTACCGTTTCATTTTTTTAATCTCTTCCTCGGCGTTCATCGCGGCATCAAGATGCTTGCGAAGGTCAGGCAGTGCTGCGCTGAACCAGTTGGCCAGATCTCCGTCGGTGCACTCTTTGGATGCTTTTTCGAACAAATTAATTGCATCTTTATGGCCATCAACCATTGCAGATGCATATTTTTTGTCGAAGTTTATTCTTCTCTCGCTTCTAATATTTTTAAGCTTATCACTTTGTGCTGATGTAACATCGTCCGGCAATGAGATTTGTTTCTTTTTTGCCAGATTTCTCAATTCTTCATTCAATTTGGCGTGTCCTGTGTACATCATTTCTGCCAGTGATTTTCCTTCTTTTGTAGTAGCATATTCTTTTGCTGTATCGGCCATTCTTATTTCGAACAATCCTGCTTCATAGGCATCTACTACATATTTCGCGTCTTTTTCACCTACTTTGTCAAACTTTGCGTTGTTATGTTCTTCTGCAGTTTTCTTAGAGTCGGCTGAATCAGCCCGGGCCTCTGCATTTTTATGCGTAGTGCCACCGTCGGAGCAGGCCGACAAATAGAACACTGTTCCGAGGATAGCCAGACTTAATGCATGTGTTGCTAATTTCATTTTGAAAATTTTAATGTGATAAATTGTGCAGTATTTGATTGCTACTCTCTTTATTCTCTTTCCTGGCTCGCAGCCTGGTTAACGTTGCTTTCAGCAATGGATGTCAACAATTCATCAGCTTCCTTTTCTTCATCAAGTGTTTGGCGCAATTTTTCAGAAATATCTTCTCTTCCGATTGTTTTCGCTAATTGTACCAAACTTCCATAAGTGGCAATTTCGTAGTGCTCAACTTTTTGCGCTGCCATAATCAATCCTACGTCGCGAGTCATTGATTCAGATTCTGTTTCACCGATTATATCTGAACCTTCTTTGGTAATCCCTGCCATTGCTTCACATTTTTTTGCCACAGGTTTGCGATCCAACATGCCAAATATTGCTTCAAGGCGGTTAACATGTTCTTTTGTTTTTTCCAGATGATCCTGAAAAGCATCTTTTAATTCGCCTGTAGTGGCTGCCTTTGACATTTTAGGCAATTCATGGGTGAGGTGTTTCTCTGCCCAATAGATATCCTTTAACTCATCAACAAAGAATTCCTCCAATAGTGATGAGTCACCCGTCTTATTCTTTCCGTTCTGTAGCATAGGTTATTTTTTTGATCAAAGAATGATAAATAGATTAGAATAAATGTGCCAAGATGCATTCAACAGTAATTCAGTGCAGGGGCGCTTGAGATTCATTGAATCAGTTCCACATGCTGTGGAATAATTTGCACGAATTTGTTAAGCAGTGCTTTGAAATGAGTCTGCAACCTGAATTGGCAGGATATTATATGTTACAAACCTGAACATCACTTTAATCACAACTAAAAATGTATGATTATGAAAGCGGATTCCAGAGCATTATTGGGTTTCCTTGCCGGAGCGGCAGTAGGCGCATTAGCCGGCATTTTATTCGCACCAGACAGTGGAACAGAAACCCGTAAGAAAATTTCAAAAAAAACCGGGGAAGTTGGAGATCAGCTTAAGCAGAAATTCAATGAATTCGTAGATGGCGTTAAAGAAAAATATGCAGGTGTAAAAGATCAGGCAGAGGACGTTGCAGAAAAAGGCATCTCTAAATTTAACTCGCTAAAAAACGAAACCAGAAATACACTCCCTTCCTGATATGGATCAGGAAACCGGCAATTTCATATTTCAACTAAATAAGCCAATCATGCCCGGCGTAATTGAATCTTTGATAGCAGATACCAGCGATTTTCTGGAATCAAAAGCAGAGCTCTTAAAACTTAAGGCAATCGACAGAGCATCGGAGACGGTATCTACGTTGATTTCAAGACTGACCATTTTTGTAATGGTCATCATTTTTCTGATTTCAATTAACATCGGCATCGCCCTGATATTGGGTGAATGGTTGGGAAAAGCATATTATGGATTTCTTATTGTAGCCGGATTGTATGGAATTGCCGGTTTGGTTTTGTTTGCATTTAGAAACCGATGGCTGAAGAGGCCGTTTTACCGCCTCATGATTGAAAAATTGTTAAATAATGAAGACAAGTAATTATCTCACCAGAGAAGAAGTGAAAGAAGCCATTGAAGAACTCGAGAGAGAATGCAAATGGAAACAGGAAGCGCTTTCAGAAAAATTCAGACAAACCTATGAAAAACTGAAACCCGCAAACTTAATTAAAGAAACTATTTCTGATATTGCACACAGCCCGGGTTTGGGTAAGAACATAGTGCGCACCACATTTGGTTTGGGCCTGGGATTTATTACCAACAAACTCCTCAATAAAAATTCAACAAATGTTGCCAGAAAAATAGCGGGTACCGCTATTCAACTCGGCATTTCAGGTCTATTCGCCAAAAGAATGCCCCGCTTAAAATCTGCACTTAAAAATATTTTCAGCAAAAGGAAATCAGATTCGGCAGAAGCTGCTTAGGATAGGGCTAACCGATAGTTATCTCAAATCAACATGTTAAGTGAATTTCAATGCTTATTTGAGCAGAATTGTTTCTATATGAAATAATTTCTAACTTACTCTTCATTAATCTTCACTGCAATGAAAAAACTTTTGACTACCGTATTTCTAATTGGATTGTATTTTATCTTACCTGCGCAGGACTGCAAGAATTATTATTTTTTTCAAAATGCCAAGGTCATAGAAATGACAATTTCTAACAAAAAGGGAGATCAGGTTGGAAAACAGATTTATACAGTTTCAAACACAACAAATTCCGGACCTGCTGCCACTGCAGTGGTCAATTCTGAAATGTTTGATAAAAAAGGCAAGTCTATCACAAAAGCCAATATGAATGTGAAATGCAACGGTGGAGTTATGATGATGGATATGAAAATATTTATTCCTCCTCAGCAGGCTGAACAATTTAATAAAGCTGAGGCATCCGCCAGCAATGTGTATTTGGAATATCCATCCGGTATGAAGCCAGGTGATAATTTAAAAGATGGCAATTTTACAATGGAAATCAATAATAACGGCCTCAATCAAACGCTCACCATGGTTATTGATAACAGAAAAGTAGAATCTAAAGAAAATGTAACTACTGCTGCGGGCACATGGGAATGCTTCAAAATTACTTACCATAGCAAACTCAATATAAAAACCGGACCGATAGGGATTCCGATGAATATTGAAGGAACCGAATGGTTTGCACCGGGCTTCGGAATAGTAAAAACTGAAAGTAAAAACGGGGGAACAGAAATTACTTCGATTAAATAAATCTTATTAGACAGTTATTGAAAACACGAAGGTTAACTTTCGTATTTTTTTATTTGGGCCAAACACTTAACAAGACTTTCTTTCCAGTCGGGAATGTCAATTTGAAAAGTAGTCCGTATTAAATTGGTATCCATTAATGAAAACGCAGGTCTTTTTGCAGGAGTTGGATATGCAGAACTCGGAATAGGATTCACTTTGCAGCTGGTTCCGGTTAATTCTGCAATGCTTTTTGCGAAATCATACCATGTAATTCTCCCATTGTTGCTGTAATGGTAAATTCCTCCAATCCATTTTTTTGATTGAATAATCTCCAAAATCACCTTTGCAAGATCCTGGGCCCAGGTTGGCGAACCTGTTTGATCATTGACAACATTAATTTCTTTCCGTTCTTTCATCAACCTGAGCATCGTTTTCACAAAGTTGTGGCCGTATGCGCTATATACCCACGCCGTTCGGATGATGATGGAATCCGGAGCGAACGCAATAATTCTATTTTCACCCTCAAGCTTTGATGCGCCATAGGCATTAACAGGGTCTACGGGATCATTTTCCTTATACGGAACCGAGGAATTGCCATTGAAAACATAGTCGGTGGAAATATGAACCAGTTTGCATTTATTTTTTTTGCAGCTTAAAGCAAGATCACCTGCTGCCTTTCCATTAATTAAAAAAGAAAGTTCCCTTTCAGTTTCAGCCTTATCAACAGCGGTATAGGCCGCGCAATTGATGAGAAACTGAGGCTTGAACTTTTGAAAAAAATCTTCAATGGAATTTTCATTCTCAAGCGACAATTCATTCCTGGTGAGAAAAATGAATTTAAGATCCGGATATGAACTACTCAAGATCCGCAATTCACTTCCTAATTGTCCGTTTGCACCAGTTATGGCTATAAGGGGAGACATGATTTAAGATTAGCCTTCAAATTCAAAATTATTCTTAATCTCTGCAAAAACAGGATGCAGTTTATCCTTATCGGAAAGGATCATTTTGTTAGCAGGAACTTTCCAGTCAATTTGTAAAACCGGATCATTATAAATAATGCTTCCTTCACATTCCCTGTTATAATAATTATCACATTTATACATTACCGAAGCGGTATCGCTCAAAACTGAAAAGCCATGCGCAAATCCTTTGGGAATTAACACTTGTCGTTTATTCGATTCCGATAGTTCAACACCATAATATTTTCCATAGGTGGGAGATCCCTTTCTGATATCCACTGCAACATCCCATATTCTTCCCTGCAGCACCCGTACAAGTTTGGTTTGTGCATATGGGTTGAGCTGGTAGTGCAGGCCGCGAATGACTCCGTAAGTTGATCTTGATTGATTATCCTGAACCCAGGAAAACTGCAGACCTTCGGTACCAAAAACTTTTTCATTGTAAGATTCAAAAAAATAACCCCGGTCATCTTCAAATACGATAGGTTCAAAGAGTACGATTCCCGGAAAATCTGTGTGAGTAAATGGCATCGGTTAAAATTAACTTAACGATATGAGCTGCAATTATTATCCTGATTATCTTTTCGCGTATTGATCGCTATAATATTTTTGATATTCTCCTGATGTAACATGTTTTACCCATTCTTCATTTGCAAGATACCAGTCAACAGTTTTTTCCAAACCTTCTTCAAATTGAAGTGAAGGCTTCCATCCCAACTCCCTGTTTAGTTTGCTTGCATCAATGGCGTATCGCTGATCGTGACCGGGTCTGTCAGTTACATAGGTGATCAATTTTTCTGATTGCCCCAGGGGGCGACCCAGTTTTTTGTCCATGAGCTTACAAAGAAATTTCACCAAATCAATATTCTTCCATTCATTGAAACCTCCGATATTATATTTTTCTCCGGTTTTGCCTTTGTGAAAAATAGTATCAATGGCCCTGGCATGATCCTCTACCCAAAGCCAATCCCTTACATTATCTCCCTTTCCGTATACTGGAAGTGGTTTGCTATTCCTGATATTATTGATCATAAGTGGAATCAACTTTTCAGGGAAATGGAAAGAACCATAATTATTTGAGCAGTTAGAAATGATTACCGGTAAATGATAAGTGTGATGGTATGCCATCACAAAATGATCAGCTGCTGCTTTTGAAGCAGAATAAGGTGAACGTGGATCGTAAGGGGTTTCTTCCGTAAAGAAACCAGTTTCTCCAAGAGTTCCATAAACTTCATCGGTAGAAACCTGGTAGAATAATTTTCCATCGAAATTATTTCTCCAGTTCTTTTTGCAGGCATTTAGCAAAACAGTTGTTCCCAGCACATTTGTTTTTACAAATGCAAGCGGATCCATAATTGAGCGATCCACATGACTTTCTGCTGCAAGATGAATTACATGGTCAATAGAATGCTTTGCAAATATTTCATCAACCTTAACTTCATCTTTTATATCTCCAAGCTCAAAAAGATAATTTGGAGATTGATCCACATCTTTCAAATTTTCTAAATTACCAGCGTAAGTGAGTGCATCAAGATTCACGATGAGGTATTGCGGATATTTCTTAACAAATAACCTTACAACATGAGATCCGATAAATCCGGCTCCTCCAGTGATCAAAATTCTTTTTGTGTATTGCGACATTATAAACTCCAGTATTGCAAATTCGTAAATGTGTTCCGGTACATACCTTTCAGGTCTGCAAAAATAGCATTAGGGTTAGTTATGCCCAGTAAATATTCCTCGGTGAGGTTTTTATACTGACTATGTGGTACGGCCAATACAATCGCGTCATAATTTTTACCCGCTACCGGAGCCAGTGGAAATCCGTATTCATGTTGCAGTTCTTTACTATCAGCATATGGGTCAACAATATCAACATTTAGGGAAAAAGCCCTAAGCTCGCGGACCATATCAATTACTTTCGAGTTACGAATATCACTCACATTTTCCTTGAAAGTTGCGCCCATCACCAGCACTCTCGCCCCCATGGCTTCTTTTGCATTCTTAATGATGTGCTGAACAATTTTCTTCGCAACATAAAGAGGCATCTCATCATTAATAACCCTGCCGGCTAAAATCACGCGAGATTCATAACCCAATTCACTGGATTTATAAGTTAGATAATAAGGATCTACTCCAATGCAGTGTCCTCCTACCAATCCGGGTTGAAATCTTAAAAAATTCCATTTAGTTCCTGCAGCTTCCAAAACTTCATATGTATTGATCCCAATCATATCGAAGATGATAGAAAGCTCATTCATTAAAGCAATATTGAGGTCACGCTGTGTATTCTCAATAATTTTTGCTGCTTCCGCAACCTTAATGCAGGAAGCACGGTGAATACCAGCTTTAACAACCACTTCGTAGGTTTTCGCAATTTCTTCCATTGCTTTATCATCACTTCCTGAAACAACTTTTGTAATGCGGGGCAAAGTATGTTCTTTATCACCCGGGTTGATTCTCTCCGGAGAATATCCAAGCTTAAAATCTTCACCCAATTTTAATCCACTTAATTTTTCTATTACGGGCAAACAATCTTCTTCTGTGCAGCCTGGATAAACCGTGGATTCGTAAACAACATAATCGCCCTTCTTTATTACTTTTCCGATAGTTTCAGATGCCTTAATTACGGGGATCAAATCAGGTACATTATGTTCGTCGACCGGAGTTGGCACCGCTACGATAAAGAATTTTGCTTCACGAAGTTTATCGAGTGAATCTGTGAATTCAATATCACATCCTTCGAATTCTTCTTTTTCAAGTTCATTGCTTGGATCGATTCCTTTCTTCATCATATCAACGCGCTTCGCGTTAATATCAAATCCAATCACAGAAATTCTTCTGGCAAATTCCAACGCAATGGGAAGGCCAACATATCCCAGTCCAATTACAGCAAGTTTGGCTTTCTTATCTATCAGGTCTTGGTAAATTTCCATATTACATCAAACTTTTGAATTCTTTGGGTTGCTTGTATAGTTCTTCTCTCGAAAGAGATTTGAAATAATTATAAGTCACTTTTAATCCTTCAGCCCTGGATACCTTTGGTTGCCATCCTAGCAATTGTTTGGCCCTGCTAATATCAGGTTGTCTTTGCCTGGGATCATCAACAGGCAGTGGTTTATAAACAATCTTCTGACCAGTACCTGTGAGTTTAATAATTTCTTCTGCAAAATCTTTCAATGATATTTCATCAGGATTGCCAATATTAACCGGGTGCGCATAATCGCTTAGCAGTAACCGATAGATTCCTTCTACCAGGTCATCCACGTAGCAGAAAGAGCGGGTTTGAGACCCATCGCCAAATACAGTGAGGTCCTCTCCTCTCAACGCCTGTCCGATAAATGCCGGTAAAGCTCTGCCATCATTCAACCTCATCCTGGGGCCATAAGTATTAAATATCCTCACGATCCTGGTTTCAACTTTATGAAACGTATGATAAGCCATTGTAATCGCTTCCTGAAAACGTTTTGCTTCGTCATACACGCCACGCGGCCCAACAGGATTAACATTTCCCCAATAGTCTTCAGTTTGTGGATGCACCAATGGATCACCGTATACCTCCGATGTGGACGCCACTAAAATGCGTGCACTTTTTGACTTCGCTAAACCAAGGCAATTATGCGTTCCAAGAGAACCTACTTTTAAAGTCTGTATTGGAATTTTCAGGTAGTCAATGGGACTTGCAGGAGAAGCAAAATGTAGAATATAGTCCAGCGGTCCGGGAACATGAATGAATTTTGAAACATCATGGTGATAAAATTCAAATTGTTCCAGCTTGAAAAGATGTCCAATATTCTTGAGATCTCCGGTAATAAGATTATCCATTCCTATTACGTGGTAACCTTCCTTAATAAATCTGTCACACAAATGGGAACCGAGGAATCCTGCAGCACCGGTGATCAAAACTCGTTTATTCATTTATTATTGATTTGGAGCTGTTGCCGAGCGGCCAATACTTTCGTAATAAAATCCCAATTCACCAATGGCACTTACGTCAAATAAGTTTCTTCCGTCAAAAATTGTTTTATTCTTCATATTACTCACGATCTTTAGAAAATCGGGAGTTCTGAATTCATTCCATTCAGTAGCTATGATCAAAGCATCTGCACTTTTGAGACATTCATATTGATTTTCTGCGAACTCAATTTTATCTCCCAAAACCTGTTTCACATTATTCATTGCTTCGGGATCATAAGCTGTAACCGTGGCTCCTTCCTTGAGCAATGATTCAATAATGTATAAAGATGGTGCTTCGCGAATATCGTCGGTATTAGGTTTAAATGCCAATCCCCACAAAGCGAATTTTTTCCCTTTAAGATCGTTATTGAAATATTTTTTGATTTTAGGAATGAGATGAAGTTTTTGTTTTTCATTCACATCCATAACTGCATTCAATATTTTAAAATCGTAAGACACTTCAGTCGAGCTCTTTGATAGTGCCTGGACATCTTTCGGGAAACAGCTTCCACCATACCCTATGCCTGGAAATAAAAATCTCTTTCCAATTCTGCTATCACTGCCAATTCCCCTGCGCACCATATCAACATCGGCACCAATTCTTTCACAAAGCTGGGCGATCTCATTCATAAATGAAATCTTCGTGGCCAGGAAAGAATTAGCGGCATATTTTGTCAATTCTGCTGATCTCTCATCCATAAATATCACGGGATTTCCCTGGCGCACAAAAGGGCCATAGAGATCGTTCATGATTTTCTTTGCACGTTCAGATTGGGTACCCACCACCACTCTGTCGGGTTTCATAAAATCTTCAACGGCTACACCTTCCCGTAAGAATTCAGGATTGGATACCACGTCAAAGTCACCTTTATAATTTTTTGAAATTGCCGCATGTACTTTTTCAGCAGTTCCTACCGGCACGGTGCTCTTATCAACAATTACTTTGTATTCTTTCATGATCTTCCCAAGATCAGAAGCAACCCCCAATACATATTTCAAATCGGCTGAACCGTCTTCACCGGGTGGTGTGGGAAGAGCCAGAAAAATGATCAGTGCATCACGAATACCTTCTTCAAGATTTGTAGTAAAACGAAGTCTTTCTTCTTTGAGATTACGAATGAAAAGTTTTTCCAGTCCGGGTTCGTAGATCGTAATTTCTCCATTGGTCAGTTTGTCAACTTTCTTTTGGTCGATATCAACGCATGTAACATTATTACCGGTTTCTGCAAAGCAGGTTCCAGTCACTAGGCCAACATACCCGGTACCTACTACGGCAATTTTCATTTGGTGGGGGTTTAATGGTTAATAAAATCCAATACTTGTGTTGTTATATAATTTAGCTGTTCATGGTCCATTTCCGTGTGCATAGGTAGAGAAATAACTCTCTCCGTAAGCCAGTCTGTAACTGGTAATTTATAAGCCGACCCTCCAAATGCATCAAACATCTTTTGTCTATGTGCGGGAACGGGATAATAGATCATCGAAGGAACCTGCTTTTCTGCGAGGAATTTATTCAATCCGTCACGATCCACTCCTTCCAGTTTTAATGTGTATTGGTGGTAAACATGGTTGCTATAGGGTGCGATATATGGAGTAGTAATTTGGGCCTGTCCTTCAAAAGCCCGATCATAAAATTCGGCCACCTTTTGGCGTGCTGCGATATATTCATCCAGCTTTTTGAGTTTCACCTTAAGTACTGCGGCCTGAATCGTATCCAACCTTGAATTACAACCTACTACTTCGTGATAATAACGGGCAATTTGTCCGTGATTAGCAATCATTTTTAGTCGTTCTGCTAACGCATCATCGTCTGTAAATATTGCCCCTCCGTCGCCATAGCAACCGAGATTCTTGCTGGGAAAGAACGAAGTGCAACCAATGGTACCTATAGTTCCGGATTTTTTGCGGCTTCCGTCGTTCATGATATAATCACATCCAATAGCCTGGGCATTGTCTTCAACTACAAACAAATTATGCGCCCTGGCAATCTTCATAATGGCCTCCATCGGACTGGCCTGACCATAAAGATGCACAGGCACAATTGCTTTTGTTTTAGGCGTGATTGCTTTTTCAATGGCTGAGGGATCAATACAGAAAGTTTTGGGATCCACTTCAACAAAGACTGGTTTAAGTCTAAGGAGTGCGATTACTTCAGTAGTTGCGATATAAGTAAACGATGGAGTAATCACTTCATCTCCCGGTTGCAGACCAAGCGCCATCAACGAGATTTGGAGAGCATCAGTTCCATTAGCACAGGGTATTACATGTTTTGAACCCAGGTATTTTGCAAGATCCTGTGCAAATTCCTGAACTGGTTTGCCATTAATGAAAGCACAACTGTCTAATACCTGTTGCAGGGCCGAGTCAATTTCAGGCTTGATGTGTTCATACTGCAATTTCAGGTCAACCATTTGAATGGGGCGCATCTTCTTATTTTAAACGGCTGCAAAAATAATAAAATATGTACAGGGTCGGCAATAGATATTATTTTGCAGCTTAAATAATTATGACATTTTGTGGGCAAGTTCCTATACAATATTTTTCTCATTCTTTATAAAGCCGGGATGGGCCTCGCTTCCACCTGGAACCAGAAAGCCCGAATGTGGATAAAGGGAAGGGAAAATATCTTTGACAGCATTAAAAATGAAATCGGTTCCAAACCCAAATCGGGACCCACCATCTGGATGCATTGCGCCTCCCTCGGAGAGTTCGAACAGGGAAGGCCGCTCCTTGAAAAAATCCGCCAAAACCACCCTTCAGCCAGATTAATTGTCAGTTTTTTCTCTCCTTCAGGATATGAAGTAAGAAAAAACTACCAGGGGGCCGACCACATATTTTACCTGCCGCTGGATGGACCTTCCAATGCAAAAAACTTTATCGATCTCATAAATCCCAACTTGGTACTTTGGATAAAATATGAATTCTGGTATCACTATTTGAAGCAATTGAACCAAAGAAATATTCCCGTGCTATTAGTTTCAGGGATTTTCCGGCCCGGACAGGCATTTTTCAAGAGTTATGGTGGTTTTATGCGCAATATGTTGGGATATTTTTCCCATTTTTTTGTGCAGAATGGGGAATCGGATTCCTTGTTGAAAACCCTCGGATTGGGAGAAAAAGTCACCATTAGTGGAGATACCAGGTTCGACAGGGTAATTGCAATTGCCGAACGATTCACACCTGTTCCAGCAGTTGAGAAATTTTGTGAAGGGCACAAAGTAATCGTTGCAGGCAGCACCTGGACAGAAGATGAAGAAGAATGGACACACTATGTAAGGACGCACCCTGAAATCAGGTTTATCATCGCGCCACATGAAATTGAAGAGGACAATATCAAATCACTCAAAAAAGAATTCAAAAATTATATTCTTTATTCTGAATTAATTGCTGAAGAAACTAATGCAGACAATGGCAGGAATGTGTTGATCATTGACAATATCGGACTACTTGCCAAATTATATCGCTATGCAGATATCACTTATGTTGGCGGTGGATTTGGAGATGATGGCATCCATAATATTCTTGAAGCTGCTGTTTATGGTAAGCTTGTAATATTTGGACCCGTATTCGACAAATATTTTGAGGCTGAAGAGATGCTTGATGAAGGAGGTGCCATTACAATTGACAGTGCGCTGCAGCTGGAAGCAGAGCTAAACAGATTGTGGGAAAATGAGAGTGAGATAAAATCCTCTGGTGAGGCTGCAAGAAATTATGTTTATTCTAAAGCAGGTGCCACAAACTTTATCTTAGATTATATTCAGAGAAATCGTCTCCTCACTATTTGATCAAATTGTTGAACAGCAGGATGATCTTCATTCCAACCAAGTTTCAATTTCAATTCACGCTGGATCCAGAATTCTGCTTCAGGAAAGATCATGAAATGATTGATGGTTTTTAATGAGCGCTCGTACATAGCCTCATCTCCCCTAAACAGTTCCATAATAAAAATGAAGCGGTCATTTACACCAATTGCTTTCTTAATATCTTTTACAGGTGAATCCTGAAGTTTATCTGCAAGTTCTGTGCGGGAATCATTCAATTTTTCATTGAGAGATGTCTTTAAATCACCGATTACTTCATTGAGTTCTTTTACATTGGGTTGATGAGCGAGTGTAGGAACTTCTTCCAAAACATTATATCTCGAATTTGGAGCAGGTATCGGAACAACAGCTGCCTGCTCTTTTTGTGCTGCGGCTCTTTGTATTGCTTCAATTTCTGCCGCAATCGCTTTCTCATCTACCTTCAAAACTTCTGCTGGTTGTTCTGTTGTTTGAAAAACAACTTCCCTTGAAGTAACGGTAATGCCTGAAGGCATAAATACCGCAATTTTTTTCTTTTCGGTCGCTGTTTGCGATGATTGCTTCAGTTGGGTAAGTTCTGCCTGCAACATTTGCAAGACATACAATAATTGATCAGAACTTGCTTTTTGTTGATAGAGTTCCTGAAGTTTGTTGATTAAAAGGCCAATACGTTCCATCTTAATATGGTACTTTTGAAACCGTTTTTAATAGGATAACCTGGGGGCATTCAGACTTGCCTTAAAGTTACAAACACCTTGCCATAAAAAATACTTAAAATGTTTATTGAACCAATAGTTAAAGGTGAAAAAAGGGGTTGGATTGAAGTTATTTGCGGTTCTATGTTCAGTGGCAAGACGGAAGAGCTTCTTCGGAGATTAAAAAGAGCACGAATTGCAAATCTAAATGTGGAAATTTATAAGCCCGCTGTGGATAAAAGATACGATGAGCAAAAAATTGTTTCCCATGATGAGAATATGACTCCCTCCACACCTGTAGATAATTCAATTGCAATTTTGGATTTAGTAAAAGATGCTGATGTTGTTGGTATTGATGAAGCTCAATTTTTTGATGAACATATTACAGAAGTTTGTGAGAAACTGGCACTCAGAGGAATTCGCGTGATTGTTGCAGGGTTGGATATGGATTATCAGGGGAAACCATTCGGACAGATGCCAAATTTACTCGCCATTGCTGATTATATTACCAAGCTTCATGCAATTTGTGTACAGTGTGGAAATATTGCCAACTATTCTTATCGTAAATCTCAACACGGTAATCAACTTGTACTGGGAGAAAAAGATTTATATGAACCACGCTGCAGAACCTGTTATTACATGGGCATGGAGAATGCCTGATCACTTGATTTGATAAGTTATTCCGTTCGAAAGACTGTAATAAAATTTTGTAATTGGAACCACGGGTTTGGGATCCCAGATTCCACTATAATTGATAGTGAAAGAAAAACGTTTTGAAAATTTCAGGTCCCACCTGGCTGAACCTGCAATCCTGGGATCACTAAAGAAATGATTGAATGCCGCCTGGTAAAATAGCACTACGGAAAAAATGCTGTTGGGTGAAGTTTGTCCTTCCCATTTAATATAATTATTCGATTTGAGGGCTTTCGATGAAACTGTAGTTGCCCCGGGTGGTATTTTTGCAGAATCTACTGCAACATAGTTCCAGAGTTCATCTTCATACATAATTCCCGAGCCGGCACTAAATTCCCAAATATGTTTGTACCAGTAATTGTAGCGCAAATTTATTCCTGCAATATCCCGATGCTCCATCCCTCTCCCATCATCCCATTGATATTGTACAAATGTTTCCGGCTGAAAACTATTTTTATACCCATGCCTCCATCTAAAATGAACAAATCCCTCATTAAGAAATTGTTCTCCACCATTATCAGTGAACCTGTAACTCGCTGATGTAATAAATAGCTCGCGGTTCTTTTGAAATTGCAGATCCAGGTTACTGGTCATATCCACCAGCGTTGCTTTTTGCTTATCTATCTCGAGGCCCATGGCAATATTTCCCGTCCACCTCGCTTTTGAAGAATAAGGTAGCGTATCTGTCTTATCAATATTCAGTATCTGAGCATGGAGGATACTAAATTGGGCCATGGAAAAGCCGACAAAAAAGAACAAAATCTTTTTCATGAAAATGAGGGTCTTGTTTTTATTTGATTGGTCGGCCCGACGAAATAAAAGAAAATTCGAACAAGGATATAATTTGATTTTATTTTTGACAGATGAATCATATTTATACACTATTCAAAAAGGACCTGCTACTGGAACTAAGGCAGCAGTACACTTTTTATGGAGTGCTTTTATATGTAGCATCAACCATTTTTGTTTTAATGCTTGCCATGCAGGAGCCCGACAGTGTTGTATGGAATGGTTTATTTTGGATGATTCAGCTGTTTATTTGTGTAAATGCAGTTGCCAAAAGTTTTCTGCAGGAAAGCAGAGGCAGAATGTTGTATTTCTATGGAATCGCGGGACCCGTACACTTTATCATTGCCAAACTCATTTACAATGCCCTGATCATGTTGGTAATGAGTTTGCTTAGCCTGCTAATTTTTCAACTATTACTGGGTGATCCAATCGTCAACCACTGGAAATTTACTGCAGTTGTTTGCCTGGGCGCAGTCAGTCTGAGTTTGGTGTTCACGATGCTTGCAGCAATAGCAGCACGAGCGCAACAGCAGGCAGCATTGATGGCAATTATGGGATTCCCGATCATCATTCCCCAACTTTTATTATTGATTCGAATTTCAAAAGCCGCATTTGCTGAGGTATTCAGGGAAGGAGCTCTCGGAGATTTGGTGATGTTGCTGGGAGGTTTGGATATACTCGTAATTGCGCTAGCAATTATTCTTTTTCCTTTTTTGTGGAAGGATTAGGTGTATTGCCATAGAAGTCGTTCTTATGTCATTCGAACAAGTCGGGTCGAATTTAATTTCATTCCAAATAGTTAACCGACGCAGTGAGAAATCTGATTGACATGGAATTTTCAACTGGCGTAAGATTTCTCGTCCCGATGGAAATTGGGACTCCTTCGAACCCCGATTGCTATCGGGGTCGAAATGACATTCCAAAAATGGGCGATGTCCATCCTCTAAAGTATACATTTTTCTCTCTTTTGT
>PSRI01000231.1 GCA_003175935.1 Bacteroidota bacterium | reverse complement strand
CTTTGCGTTTCTTGGCGTCTTAGCGTGAAACCTTTCGGATTATTTGTTTCGTCTAGGTACTAGGTACTAAGTACTAGATACTTCTTCAAGCTCCTGAAGAAAGTCGCTCGGCCCTCGTTCTCTTATTGCGCCTTTGCGTCCCGATAGCTATCGGGATTGCGTCTTAGCGTGAAACCTTTCGGATTATTTGTTCCGTCTAGGTACTAGGTACTAGGTACTTAGTACTTGGTACTTCTTCAAAATGCCATCAGTGAGTCGTTTACAATCGCAAACACATCATCACCCTCATTCGGATCAATCAAAACATATCCCGTAAACCTGCTAAACGCTGGCAGTGTGCAATATTTTTTCGAAAAATGAAAGCATGGAAAACTCAAAGCCTGCTTACCCATACCTCTGATTCCAATGCCCGGATGGATATGCCCTGAAAAAGTGAAAACATTTTCTGCATATTCTATGGAAGTGGTACTCAAATCGTGACGGAAAACAAAATCCTTAATTCTCATCTCTTCTGCATGAACCGTAATTCTGCATGCTTCATACCAGTGCTCTTCGAGAATATCATGATTTCCTTTAATTAAGTGAATGGGCAAATATTCAAGATCGTCGCGCCACTTTTTGAAAAGATTCAATTCCTTGTTCGATTCACTGTGAAACATGTCGCCCACAATAATGAGCTGCACTGGCTGAAAAAATTGAAGAAGGGATACCAGCCTTTGAATATCCTGCTTAAAAACAGATTGAGGAACTGCTATACCAGATTTTCTGAAATGACCTGTCTTCCCAAAGTGTAAATCCGAAATGATCAACGCTTTTTCATCTTCCCAATACAAACATCTTTGCGAAGAGAGCCAAAATGTTTGCCCGGCAATTTCATATTTATGGGGCTTTTGCAAAGCAGTTAAAATTGAGCAACAAATTTAAGAGAAGCCTGTGAGCCTTTACCTGATGTTGAAAAACATTTTTACTACCAGGAACCTGCCCGGATGTATGTGGGTTTGCTCCATCCGTTTTCTAATTTTTTTCTGAGCATAAGCATATTTGAACCTCCTGAGCCATTATACCACATCAGAAAAACAACATAGAGATTTTTGTTTCTTAGAAATACAACATCCGAAAATTGAAATGCAAGTGTATAATTGATATAACGGTTAGGAGATTTGTTCATGCTGTCTCTCATTCCCGGAATTTTCATAAGAGAATCTAATTCCAGCCTTCTCTCATGCAGGTGCCGGGTAAAACTATCCAGTGGAATCATTTTGGAATCGGGCAACACATGATCGGTCCAGTAGGGTGTAGTCGCTTTGTTAAGACCTTTTTTCAACGTGTCAAATTCAGCACTCGAAAATTGAATATCAGCAAAATCTTTTTGCCTGATTAATAATCCATTCAGATCTTTTCTCGTAAGAGTTTCAATATCCAAAATATTTTTGTTGACGCTGTTAGTGTAAAATACAATACCATCGCGTTGAACTTTTCTTATTTCCGTGTTCAGAATTCTTAGGGCAGCAGTATCGTATTGCGAAAATCCCGCATAACCCAGCAGGCAGATTATCACAATTAACGAGGTAATTTTCATTTGTGGTTTTTTGTCGTCGTTAGTATCGGTTAGATGGCGGCAATTGATTTTTATCGATTATTGTTTTTTTCACACTGTCTGCCCATCCCGTTAGTATTTGAATTTGTCCATCGCTCAATATAGCATCCTTGTGAATCCAGGTATAACTATTCAAAGGCATATCTTTTTCCTTAACTCTTTCAATGAGTTCTTTCATTTTATGTGCAGCTCTTGCTGGCTCATAAGAAGCAAACTCCGAAAAATTCAGGTCATGCTTCCCTTCATTTATATGGTCTTGCATCCACCAACCTACGGGTTGAATATTTGTATACCATGGATACAAAGTGTTATTACTGTGACAATCATTGCAGGCAACAGCCAAAATTTTTTGAACTGTATCAGACACTACATAGTGACGGGTGATATCATTAGCAGAAATTCCGGGGGAGATATTCCGGGAAGGTCTGATGAATTGGATGATGATCAGTATTAAAACTAATACTATGATGATTTTTCGTAACATGGATTTATTTTACAGTAATATAGAAAAACAATTGCAATGCTCAGGTTCAAACTGATCACAAAAACAGTTTTTCTGCTTCTTTTATCGAATCAGGCTTGCCAACATCAATCAAAAGATCGTCGGAATGGTCATAAGCCAGTATCGGATGATTTTTAGCCAGGCGGAGGTAGAGATCTACCAGTGAGAAAACGCCATTCTCTTCAATGAGAGGAAACAATTCGGGTCCCACGATTTGTATTCCGCTAAAGGCTTTGGCTACGGTATACTTGCTGTCGATAGAGATTTTCTCTTCCCCGGTTTTTGAATTCTTCCAGCCACAAAGCTGTCCGTTTGCATTGAACACGAATTTTCTGGCTGAATTTCTTTTGGTAACAGCAAGACTTACCAGCGGCTTATTTTGAAGATGGAATTTTTTGAAAGCTGTTATATCCAGGTTGGTAAGGATATCTGCATTCATTACTATTCCTGGTTCATTAAAAAACCACCCTGCTTTTTTCAGTCCTCCTCCTGTTTCTAAAGGCTTGTCAGTTTCGTATGACAGAGTAATATGGCAACCGAAATAATTATGTGAGATTAAGAAATCCCGAATCTGATCTGCAAAATGGTGAAGGTTGATGATGATTTCATCAATGCCATAACTCCTGAGATATTCTATATTTCTTTGGAGAAGTGGTTTACGGTTCACCGGAGCGAGAGCTTTGGGGTGACTGTCGGTCCAGGGCTTTAACCTGGTTCCCAAACCGGCTGCGAAAATCATTGCCTTCATGGTTAGCTGTTTACCCAGTTTTTGGCTTCCTGCTCCAAATGATGTACTTCGATCTTCACGCCGAATTTTTCTTTAAGATGTTTGGCCAGTGAATCGGCTGCGAAAACACTACGATGCTGGCCTCCGGTACAACCAAAATTCACTACGAGGTTTTCAAACCCTCTTTTTATATAGTCCTGCACCGATATATCTATGAGTCCATAAACATGTTGCAGAAACGCTGGCATTTCACTGTGATGCAATAAAAATTCCTGAACCTCTTTATCCCTGCCCGTTAGTTTTTTGTATTCTTCATACCTGCCGGGATTGTGTAAGCCGCGACAATCAAATACAAATCCGCCTCCATTTCCACTTTCATCAGCGGGCAATTCCCTACGGTAAGAAAAACTATTGATACTGACTCTTAATTTACTGTCTGCACCTGCCCTGGTAACTTCGAATTTCGAAATCAAATCATCTTCAACAATCTCCCTGAGCACTTTTTGCAGTTCCGGCAAACGAATCGGAATTTTCTTATTCTCGAGGAACCACCTTAATTGTCGAAGTGCATACGGAATGCTTGAAATGAAATGCGATTTCCTTTCGAACAATCCTCTGAATCCATATGCACCCAAAGTTTGCAGCATCCTGATCAAAACGAATCCATCGTAGCTGTCCAGAAAATCTTTTTTACTCAGGGAATAGTCAAGAAGCTTATTCACTTCTTCAAAATAATATTCCGCAAGCTCATCTTTCCAATCATGGGGAAGTGCTGCCCTTGCCTGCCACAACATCGAAGCCAGATCATATTGCAGCGCTCCCTGCATGCCTCCCTGGAAATCGATAAAAAATACATTTCCATCTTTGATCATGATATTGCGACTCTGACAATCGCGATGCATGAAATACTTCGCTTCTTCCTGCATCAGGTAACTGCTCAACAATTCAAAATCGTTTAGTAAAAGATTTTTGTCGTAAGGAAGGTCCAGCGCACGAACAAAATAGTAGAGGAAATATAACAGGTCAGAATAAATTGCCTGCTTGTCGAATGACCTGGTTGCAATGCAATTGTTATAATTCAGGTTCTTGCCTCCCTCAACCTGCAATTTCGCTAACGCATTAAAAGATTTTTTATACCAGTTCTTTACTTCTTCCGTATAACCAAATTTTTGAATAAGATCAAAAAGGGACAAATCGCCTAAATCAGACTGAATATATTTTTTCTTCTCCCGGTCAACATGAAGTATTTCGGGTACTGCTAAACGTTTGGTGTTGAAATGACGGGCAAATTCAACAAAGGCATTATTCTCTGGAACGTTATTAGGATTGTTGGTCACGATATAGGAGCCGCTGTTAGCCACCACCCTTAAATACTGGCGGTTGCTCCCTGCCTGTTGCAGGGTGTTGATCTCATTTGGTTTTTCATTTCTCCAGGAGGTGAAAAATTCCCTGATATCGTGAATAAGGTCGGACATGCCGGGGATTTAATGTGTAAAGATAACAACAACGCTCAAGACAGTCAGTATATTACTTTGATCTGCCTCTGTTTCCGCCTGCTAAATGTTCTTGCATACGTTTCACCCGATCCTCAAGTTTTTCCGAAGAAAGATTCTCCCGCATACTGTCCACTTTCAATGGGAAACAGAATGGAGTTAGGGTACCCGGAAAATTGATTACAATCTTTGAACGCTGTATTCTTTCAAGCATATTCCTGAGCCTTACTTCCTCCATTTGCTGGTCCAATACTTCCCTGTAGGCCTGCCTCAATAGCAAATTCCGGGGATCATATTCAGAAAAAACCTTAAATAACAAGCTCGCTGATGATTGCAGGTGACGGGCTTTTTTGTATTCACCCGGATATCCCTGGAAGATCAAACCACCAATAACAGCAATGTCCCTGAATTTTCGCTTAGCCATTTCAGTTGAGTTCGCACTTCTTTGAATATCCTCAATCAAATGATCCGGACTGAACAAATCATATACATTGGTGTCATCAACGGGAATGGGCTGATCACTCAAGAGCTCGAATCCATAATCATTCATGGCAAAAGAAAAAGTAATGGGAGTGATGCGACTGATCCTAAATGCCATAATTGCTGCCATCGCTTCGTGAACTAATCTACCTTCAAAGGGATATACGAACAGATGAAATCCATCCTTAGTTTCTATTTGCTCAATTAGTAATTCATCTGCCCGCGGAACTCTGGATAAATTTTCCTGCAATTGAAATAATGGCTGAAGAACCCTAAGCTCAATGTCAGCAGGTACATATGATTTTGGTTTGTTTAGTACGATTCCATCCTCTGGAACCAAAACATAACTATCATCAAATGCCTGGTTTAATTTTTCTCTCAGCTTTTTTCCAAGGTTTGCAGATAAAGGCATTCTGCCTCCCTGCCAGCTAGGAACAATCGATTTTTTAGAATTGGATTTTCTTACCAGTGCAGTCATGTCTTTCACACTTACAAGCTCAAGGTTTCTTCCCGCGAGGGTAAATACATCTCCCGGTTCAAGCCTGGAAATAAACCATTCTTCAATCACGCCAATAAATCCCCCGGAAAAGAATTTTACCTTCAACATCGATTCACTCACAATCGTTCCGATATGCATGCGATGCCTCATTGCAATTCGTCTGCTTGTAATTCTCAAAAATCCATTGATGACTTCAACTTTTCTGAATTCATCATATTGAGCCAGTGCTGCTCCACCTTCTGTAATAAAATGAATGATTTCCTGCCATTCATGATCAGTAATATCACTATAACAAAAAGTTGATCGAATCTCAGGTAAAATGTCCTCTGGTTTAAAGCCATCCGAAATTGCCAGTGTACACAAATACTGAATCAATACATCAAAACATAAAATCATTGGCTCCCTGCTTTCAATAAAACTTTCTTCAATGGCTTCTTTTAATGCTGCTGCTTCCACAAGTTCTAGTGAATGCGTAGGAAGGAAATATATTTTGCTCACTGAATCAGGCTGATGTCCACTTCGTCCTGCCCTTTGTAAAAACCTTGCAACACCTTTTGGAGAACCAACCTGGATAACAGTTTCGACTGGACGAAAATCAACTCCCAGATCAAGACTCGCCGTACACACAACCGCTTTGAGTTTTCCGGAATGAAGCGATTCTTCAACCCAAATTCTTAACTCCTGTTCAATGCTCCCGTGGTGTAAAGCAATGGCTCCGGCAAGAGAAGGCGCGGCATTTAAAATGGACCGGTACCAGGTTTCACTCATTCCCCGCGTATTGATAAATACCAGGGTTGTCCTGCTTTTTTCAATAATGGGGATTACTTTATCAATCAATTTAAGGCCCAGATGGCCTGCCCAGGGATAATTTTCAATTTCGTCGGGGAAAATGGATTCAACTTCTGTTTTCTTATTCAATTTTGCTTTTACAATAATGCCTTCACATGCTAACGGCGCAATCAAAACTTCCTTTGCCTGTTCCAGATTTCCAATAGTGGCAGATATACCCCAAACCTGGATGGATTTCTGTGAAATTCCTGCGAGCCGGGAAATAGCAAGCTCAACCTGTACACCACGTTTGCTGCCTAATAATTCGTGCCATTCATCAACAGCAATTATTTTCAGAGAAGTGAAACTTGCAGGATAATTTTTTTGTGCGAGTAATAGGTGCAAACTTTCAGGAGTGATAATTAACACCTCAGGCATTTTTGATTTTTGCCTTTGTCTCTCACTGATAGGGGTGTCTCCATTTCTAATCCCAACTTCCCAACTCATTCCAAGTTCCGCAATCACTTCGTTCATGGCCCGACCAATATCTTTTGCGAGCGCGCGAAGAGGGGTGATCCAAAGAAGTTGCAAACCATTTTTGGATTGAGTTTGATAATTTTTTTCGTGCTGATTAATAAATTGAATAAGGGCCCCCAGAAAAACGGAAAAAGTTTTACCGCATCCCGTAGGAGCATTTACCAAACCATTTTGCTTATTGATTAAGTGTTGCCAGGTTTCTTCCTGGAATTCAAATGCACGAAGTCCTTTGCTGCTTAACCATTCTGTGATGATTTTATAACCTATCGTGTCGTGAAGTTTCAAAAGCCCTAAAGCGTTTTCAAATATTCTATTACTGCCTTTCTTTCCTTTGTGGTGAGGCGATCTCCAAAATAATGTCCTGTATTATTATACCCGGGAAGATGCGTATCATAAATATTTTTATCTCCCCCGTGATCAACCTGCTTGTATTTCCATCCTAACTTATCATAATCATATTCTGTCTTATCAAAATTTCTCGTCCAGTACTCTGGCCTCTCATATGAATTTAAAACGGCTTCAATTGTGGGCACAGAACCATTGTGAAAATACGGAGCAGTGATCCATACCCCATCCAACGGAGGTGCCACATAGCCATTAAAAGGGACCAACCTTGCAGGATGATCTCCCTTGTTGAACCAGCTATTGTTAAACCAGTTGATCATATCCGAATATTGATAGTTGCTTCTGTTCAACATCGAATCTGTTCCAATGATGGATTGAGGAATGAGTAAATTGGGGTACTGACCACTTTCACCATAAGTGCCATGACATTTGCTGCATTTTTCTTCAAACGTGATTCTTCCCTGTTCGGCAAGTGCATTGTCTATAGTGTATGGATATTTGGGTGGCTCAATACTGTATATATAACTCAAGACATCATTCATATGTCCGTCCACCCTATTAGCGTGTAGTGTATCGCTAACAGTTAGTAAAATACTTCCCATTAAAAATCTTCCAAAATCTCCACGGCCAAATCCATTAAAAAACATCGCATTCTTTTTCTTGAGCATCCACCAGGCCGGTACATCAGTTGGAATTACTTCATCCGGAACGGGAATGGAAGCCGAATCATTCCATTGCAAAGTGTTCGGATCGCGGTGTGAAATCAAAAGAGCAGCCAGACGATCTGCAGGATTAGTACCTCTTACTGCAGTGAAAAGTTGATCTCCAATACTTAAACCAACATCAATAAATTCTTTTGCTGCTTCATATTTTTTCTTGTGCAATTTCAGGTAAGTGAGACCGATTTTTTCAAATGCTTTCGAGTTTAATTTCTGATCCTTTGTAAAATCTGCTGTTGAATTGCCGAGTCCCAGGATAAGACTGTCGTTAAATATCTGTGCATGACATTGAAAGCAATTAGGCACGACTATATCTTCTCCATTAGCGGCTTTTACAACATTGAAATCATACCTCACATTTGCGTTTATGCTATCTCTACCCAAATAATTTGTCTTTGCTTTACCAAATGCAAGCCGATATAAACTCAAAGGCAATCCACTTTTTACATAATCGCCTTCAATGATATAATTCAAACCATTTTTTGCATTTCCACTTCTTTGAGGGGAAGGTGGAATAGGCACAGGTTCATTTTCGGGACCGAAACGCGCCATAACGAGTCCCATTCCACCAATCAATACAAATAAAACAATGAGGGATTTTTTCATCTTACTACCTGATCAATATTCCGGCCACAATAGCATTTTCAGCAATTATGCCGAAATGCAAACTCCAAAGAATAACTAAAATTAATCTAAATCAGGAAAACCATAAAGTGGGGGGACGCGGGGATTAATTCACGCGCAAAGTCATTCCATTAATCCGCTTCACCATGTAAACCCTCTTGTTCTCGTAATAATCAGGTGTACTGCTGCCCTTCGACCAGTAAATGGGTTTGAATTCATAATCTGTGAGCAATCTGAAGCTCTTATCATTCAGATTTGAAAGAATACTACTGTCATATTTCTGAAGCAGCCTGGAGAATACATAGGTTACTTCAAATCCACGGAATGCCATATCGGATGGCCGCGTGTAGGTAAGTTTGAAAAATGATTTGACGAATTGCTGATTCAGTGGATCCTGCTCGGGACTGTATAATGTAGTGGAGTAAATAATAGGAATACCTTTCAATTCAGGTTTGGCAAGCTCCCTGATATTTTCCCAGGTAGGCATACCAATAATGCTTAATTGATAACCCGGGCCTAATTCTGCGCTTTGGAGACAAAGATTGCGTCCAAAATTTTCATCCAGGCTACCACAAATAATTACATTTTGTCTAACGCTGTCCAAACTTCCCTTAATGTCTTTTGAAGTAAAATTGTCTTCGAGAATAACGGTTTGAATATTTAATAATGTTCCTGAGCCGGAACTATTATATGATTTGATCGCATCTGAAATTCGGTCGTCCTGAGAATTCTTTCTGCGGAACAAAACAATTTTGTTGGTGCCCAAATTTTTAAGAGTATAATTGAATACCGCCTGAATATGTGTATTCAACTTTGAATTTACAATTACTAAGTATGGATTTCCTGTTACACCTCCATCGTTGGGATAAGTAGCAGAAATAAATGGAATTGTTTTTTGCTTCGCAACTGATGCTAACTGCAGGTATTCTGTACCAGACACTGCACCAATAATCATATCAACGTTTGAAAATTCAGGATCCTGAACTGTCTTAACAATATTTCCTTTTTCACTTTTTGTGTCGAAGACAGAAACCTCAATTTTTTGCCCGTTTTTTTCAAGTGAATCCAGGGCAAATGTTACACCCTGGTAAAAATCCAGACCGGCTGCAAAATAATGAGGAACTGATTTTTCGAATCTATAAGTGTTGGATGCATCGAATGCGGAGTCAAGGTATAATGGAATGAATATCGCGACGTGATGAACTTTTTGGGAATCTGCCTGGGCAAATGATTTGAAACTGCTTTGTAGAGCCAGGGCGAAAACGAGAACCAGGATTGCCTTCCGCATGTTAGAGTCTTTTGTAATGAGACGAACTATTCCCATTCTATGGTTGCAGGGGGCTTGCTACTAATATCATAAACTACCCGGTTTATGCCCCTTACTTTGTTGATGATTTCACTCGAAATATGTGCCAGAAATTCGTAAGGCAAATGCGCCCAGTCAGCAGTCATACCGTCCACAGATGTAACAGCTCTAAGCGCAACTGTAAACTCATAAGTTCTTTCGTCACCCATAACACCAACACTTCTAATCGGAAGTAATATCGCGCCGGCCTGCCAAACTTTATCATAAAGTCCGAAAGACTTTAGTCCATCTATATAAACAGCATCGGCTTCCTGCAGTAATTTCACTTTTTCTTCGGTGATTTCACCTAAAATTCGGATGGCTAATCCCGGACCCGGGAATGGATGCCTGAATAATTGCGCTCCGGGAATTCCTAATTCAAGACCTACTTTTCTCACTTCGTCTTTAAAAAGGTAACGGAGGGGTTCAACCAGTTCCAGGTGCATTTTGTCGGGCAATCCGCCAACGTTATGATGGCTTTTAATCGTAACCGATGGTCCGTGTACAGAAACGCTTTCAATCACGTCGGGGTAAATAGTTCCCTGTCCGAGTAATCCGATCCCTTCAATTTTTTTTGATTCTTCTTCAAAAATCTCTATAAAAGTTTTTCCGATGATTTTCCTTTTTTCTTCGGGATTTACTTTTCCCGCGAGTTTGGTATAAAAATGTTCCCGGGCGTCGACACCTTTTACATTTAATCCAATGGTTGCATAAGTATCGAGAACCTGTTTGAATTCATCTTTTCTAAGAACTCCATTGTCAACGAAAATTCCGTACAAATTTTCACCGATTGCTTTATGGATAAGCGTTGCCGCTACTGTTGAATCTACACCACCACTTAGCGCCATAATCACTTTGCGGTTTCCAATTTGTTTTTTCAGCGCCGCTACAGTGTCATCAACAAAATGCTTGGGCGTCCAATCCTGTTTGCAACCACAAACACTAACAAGGAAATTTCTGATAATCTTTTTCCCATGCTCCGAGTGATAAACTTCGGGATGGAATTGTAAACCATAAATGATATTGGCTGAAGAACCATTTTTTCTGAAAGCTGCCACAGGAATAGAATCCGTAGTTCCCAGCAATTCAAAATCTGAAGGAGTTTCGAGAATCGTATCGCCATGACTCATCCAAACCTGCGAAGTTGGTGGCACATCCTTCCACATCACATCATCCTTTTTCACCGAAAGCGTAGCCCTTCCAAATTCTCTTTTTTCAGATTTTTCCACTCTTCCGCCAAAAGATTTTGCAGTAAGCTGGGCGCCGTAACAAATTCCCAGCACAGGCAAATGCTCACTTATAGCCTGGACATCAACATTTGGAGCTTTTTCATCATTCACGGAAAATGGAGAACCTGATAAAATGATACCTTTTAATTCCGGGCTGTATTCGATCGGACGGTTAAAAGGTGTAATTTCACAATACACATTTGCTTCCCTAACAGCCCTGGCAATCAATTGAGTATACTGAGAGCCAAAATCGAGGATCAGGATTTTTTCTGTCATGGTGCCGCAAAGTTAACAAACAGAACTTAATTGACAGGGGAACTCTAAAAGCCACTGGTTTATATTTAAAACAATTTATCCAGATATGTAACCATCCATTTGTCGTTGTAGTACAATTTCTTAAAATTTGTCGCATAAAATTATTTTCATGAAAAAACTGCTTTGGCTATTAATAATTCTCCCATTTTTCTCCTGCCACCATAGATACATCAGAGGCAATGGCGATGTTACCACACAAAGCCGGGATGTTTCAAATTTCCACGGCATTAAGTTGGAAGGCTCTATGGATGTTTCACTAATTAAAAGTGATAAGGAAGAAGTTGAGGTTGAAGCCGAACAGAATTTGCAATCCTACATTGAAACTTACGTAAGAGATGGCATTCTCATAGTGAAAATGAAAGACGATATTTCATTCCATGATCACAGTGGAATCCATGTGAAAGTAAGTTGTCCTAAAATAAATTCCCTCACAGTTGCCGCATCCGGCAGCATCGAAGGCGAAGGAAAATTTGCATCTGATGATGAAATGGACCTGGAAATTCTTGCATCAGGAAATCTTAAGTTGGACCTTGATGCTCCTTCTGTAAAAGTGAGTGTGGTCGCTTCGGGAAATGCAGAACTTTCCGGAGAAACAAAGAACATTGAAATTAGCAGTACAGCCAGCGGAAATATAGATGCCTCAAAGTTAAAAGCAGAAAATGCAAAAGTAAATATTACCGCATCCGGCGAAGTTCATGTATACGCCAGCGTTAAGCTGGATGCAACGATCATGGGTAGTGGCAATATCGGGTATAAAGGCGGAGCCGCAGTCACCAAAAATATTATGGGTAGCGGTGAAGTTTCAAAAGAAGATTAATCCGGAATTCTAAAAGGAACATTAAACTCATAAACAAAGTCCACGGGCCTGTTATGCGAAATAGCAGGCGCCCATTTGGGTACCGATTTAAGCAAACGCACAACTTCCTCCGATAGCAAATCGCTCGGAGAGCTTATAATATTGATTGATTTTAATCTTCCATCTTTACCAATCACAAATTCCAGGCTCACCATTCCTTCTATTCCTTTTGTAAGTGCCTCCCTGGGATAATACAAATTTGCAATGAGGTAATCTTCAAAACTGCCTTCCACACTGTCTGCAGTAGGATGCGGTCTGGTCATAAGTGCACAGGTAAATCCTGTGGGAGTTCCCAGACTATCATAGCAAGCGAGATCAGATAATTTACCATCGCGATAAACTTCCCTTGTTGCCAGTTCTCCTGTACTATGATACCAGTTCCAGACTCCAACGCAGGAATCATTCATGTATTTGCCTTCAGACTCGGGTTTGCCATCGACATACCAGGACCTCCATTGTCCCGTTTTTTTCCCTTTTGCGAATTCACATGAATCTTTTAATCTTCCATTTTCATACCACTCATAGTATTTCCCGTCTGGAACTGCATAGATCTGAAAATTGGTTAACCCGGCAACAGAGAGAAATCTTGCAATGTCAAGCTGCGAAGGCAATTCTGGTTGGAAATAATTTGACCCTATATAATTAACTCTATATGCAGGCTGTCCGTTTTTGTGATAACCACGCCATTCACCTTCGCAATGGTTATTTCTTATCATTCCTGAATCTGCAAGTGTTCCGGTTGCATTCCATCTCTTAAAAACTCCGTTTATTTTGTTTTCATCATAAATAACAGAAAAAATTCCTGTACCATTTTCATTGAATAATTCAAACAATCCGTTGCGGATAAATAAACTCTTGTCTTTATACTCTCCCTTCAAAAAAACATTTCCACTTTTGTACAATACCAGGGCCTGGTAATGGTTTTCAGCACGCGTTACTAAAGCTTCATAAACGGCATGCTTTTTATCAGTGGGTAGAAGTGTTTCGTCGAAATATCTTCTCAGCGTATCCTGTGCCTGGATATGCCCGATCGAAAACAGAAAAATTACTAGTAACAATTTTTTCATAGTCTAAATATATATCAAACACAGTGAATCAGTGAAATTGAAAACGTGAAGGTTTAGCGAAATAAAGTTTGTTACCTTCAAATCCCAAATTCCGGGTAAGAAAGGCATTCATAATGAAAGTCACAGGATTTACATTCATAAAAAACGCAATTCTATACGACTATCCCGTTAGCGAGGCCATTCGCTCCATTTTGCCTTTGTGTGATGATTTTGTGGTTGCAGTTGGAAATTCATCCGATGAAACAAGGGCTCTGATTCAGGCTATTGATCCTTCAAAAATAAAAATTATTGATACAGTTTGGGATGATTCGCTTCGCGAAGGGGGTAAAGTGCTTGCAGTGGAAACAGACAAAGCCTTTCACGCCATCGATGCAAATTCAGATTGGGCTTTTTACATTCAGGGCGACGAAGTGATTCACGAAAAATACCTGGGAAATATAAAATCAGCAATGGAAAAATGGAAGGATGATCTAAATGTTGATGGTCTCCTTTTCAACTATCTGCATTTTTATGGTTCTTATGATTATGTTGGCGGTTCTCCAAGGTGGTACAGTAAAGAAATTCGTGTGATTCGCAACAACAAGAGTATTTATTCCTATAGGGATGCACAGGGATTCCGTAAAGGGGAAAATGAAAAATTAAGAGTTAAACCGGTTGAAGCCTGGGTATATCATTATGGTTGGGTAAAAATGCCCGCTGCCATGCAAAAAAAGCAGGAGAGCTTTGCCAAATTGTGGCATGACGAAGCCTGGAGTGAAAAAAATATTATCAAAGCTGATGAATTTGATTATTCAAACGTCGATTATCTCGTTCCTTTTAAAGAAACACATCCCGAAGTAATGCAAAAAAGAATACGGGATAAGAACTGGAAATTTGATTACGATATTTCTAAAAACAAACTCTCGCTTAAATACAGGGCCAAGTTATTTCTCCAGAAAAATTTCGGTATGAATCTCGAATACAAAAATTACATTATTGTTTGATGGATTTTAATTGAGCATCGTCCGTGATTCTGTAAACCGGGTATCTCAAATGGTCCGGCTCGTAATATGGCGAATGTTTGTAAACAAAATCAAGTTGGGCTTCTCCATTTTTAGCAAATGCTGAATCGCTGTTTCTTTTCGCCTCCAGCATGGCTTTTACATCAGGATGATCCTGCAAATATTTTTCCGCTTTTTGTTCAAAAACGTAATCACTAAATCCTTCTTTTTGCCCGAGGATTGCATCGAAAAAGTTCCAGGCAAAAAATGAATCATCTCCCTGTGGCTCCAAAACTTCCATCAGGTATCGGTTGGCAACCTGGTTCATCGGTATTACATAATCTCCTTTCCTGAAATGCATTACCGAAGTTTTTGTACTTACCTGCACTTTGTTGTTGATATGATGTCCTTCGTATGCACGGGGAGCAGATTTATAATCTACAATCCTGTATACATCAACTGAAATATCCTGGTCACTACTTAATTGCGTCATCACCACTTTATTGGCCCTAAGAATATTGATCACTTTCCACCAGCCCTGGGGAATAATATATGCTGCCGGTTTATTAATAGTAAGTGAAGGCTCGTATTCATTATAAAATTTCACTTTTTTTTCAAAAGGCTGGGAGCGATCGTAGTATAATCTTTGTTGTCCGGATACATTACTTGTTTTGTGCAATGCGGTGAATCCTTTGAAATCTATATCTTTTGATTTGGATCTGTCCAGGCTCCAGTTGATTGCAAACTCATATTGGTTTTTTACGGATGCTTTGGTTGCCTTTCTTACTTCGTGAATGTCTTCTGCATTTTCATGGGCAAACTGAATAAAACTTTCCATCAGGTTAAAAGTTGCCTTTACTCTTTGCTCATAAGGTTTCAACATATGAGTTTCGGGCATGAACCCAAGTGTTCCCCACAGGGCCGCATAACCGCTTGAAAACCGCGGCTGATCCATAAACTGGGGCCAGCCTGTTTCTGGTGTTTCTTCAAACGCATTCACATAAGGTATCAGATCGTAACCCCTTTGCTTCATCAAAGCATAAATGGCCGGCTCCAGCTTTTGCTCCATGAAATCGCCCAGAGCACCTCCCAGTTTGTTATGCTGAGAACTCAATAAAGTGATGATATGCTGGTAGTCGGCCCCGTTACTCACGTGGTTGTCGATAAAGATATCCGGATCCACCTCGTGAAAAATTGCGGCAAAGGAGCCTGCTTCTTTAGAATCATTTTTAATGAAGTCGCGGTTAAGATCGAGGTTCTGCGAATTTCCACGGAAACCAAAAGCATCCGGACCGTTTTGGTCGATCCGGTAATTGGAACTGCGGTTAAGGCATCCGCCAATATTGTAAACAGGAATAATAGCAAGCACCACATTATTGGGCAACGGAAATTTATTGCTGATGATATCCTTCACCAGTAACATGCTCGCATCAATTCCATCAGGCTCACCTGGGTGGATTCCGTTATTTATAAGGAGGATGCATTTGTTTTTTTTATGCAGAGATGCAAAATCAAAATCCTTATCATTCGAAATAACTATGAGATTTAATGGATATCCCGCATCAGTCGGACCTTTAGTAAACATTTTTAACTTGTCTGATACCATATCTGCTTTGTTCCACCATGAAGCAATTTCCTGGTAAGTAGCAGTTTTCTTTCCGCCAGATTTCTCAAAAGGGGTAATTAAGTCTTGACCTGACGCTGTGGTAAAAACAATCGAACAAAGACCGATAAGGAGCTTTCTCATAATTTGAATTAGGCAGCAAAAATATAAAGCAGCCTTCAGAATTCAATTTGTCTTTTGACTAATCAAAAATTTGATGTAAAATTATCAATGATCTTTTCGCTCACACAAGGGCTGCTCATCATTGTAATTTTTCAATTAATACTAATTGCGTTATTTCTTTTTACCCACGACAAAGGCAAAAAAATCAGCAATATCCTTCTGGGTACTTTTTTTCTGTCAATCGCGCTTAACCTTCTTGATAGCTTTCTGCTCATAGAAAAAATTTACCTGTACAATACCGCCTTAGTTGCATGGGGCAGTTGTCTTCCCCTTCTTTTTGGTCCTTTATTATACCTGTATACCCGTTCGGTTTTGATTAAAGATTTTAGAATGACTTCAAGAGCCTGGATGCATTTTGTTCCCTTTCTATTGGTATTTGTTCTTACTGAAACAGGTTATTTGTTACTGGACAGGGATGCTAAATTGGAAATGATCCAAAATTTGGTATCAAGGAAAATTCCCCCGTACGTTTATTTTGTTTCTGCACTCATTTTTCTTCAATTCTTTTTTTACGCTGGGGCTTCTCTGCATCTAATTTCAAAGTATAAAAGTCTTGTTAGTCAGCGGTATTCCGATGAGCATCGAAATAATATCTCCTGGCTTTCTTCAACCATCATATTTTTTACTATTTGCATGGTCATCTCGGCCTTTAGTGGTTTCGTGGGGCTAACTTCTCTTGCGCAATACTATTACCTGATTCTGGTAATTATCATTTTCGGAGTATTTGTTTTTATCAATCGCGTTTTGTTGAAAGCCCTGCGCCGTCCGGAAATTTTTGCCTGGATGGAACATGATGAAAAGCCTTTGGCTCTGGCTTCTACAAAATATTCAGGATCCGGTCTAAATGAAGGCGACAAAGACAAAATATTGAATCAGCTCAAAAACTATTTTGAAAAAGAAAAGCCCTACCTGGATCCTGAATTGAGCCTGGATCAACTGGCAGGATTCCTGGAAATCCGACCAAAAATTTTAAGCCAGGTGATCAATGAATCCCTTCATAAGAACTTTTTCGAGTTCATAAATTGGTATAGAATTGAAGAAGCCAAGAAGAAATTGATTAATCCGGTAGACAAAAAAGTAACAGTTCTCGAGATTTTGTACGAAGTGGGCTTCAATTCAAAATCTTCCTTCAATACCATCTTCAAAAAGCATACGGGACTAACTCCCAGCGAGTTCAAAAAGAAAAATAATTCCTGATCCGCGTTCTACTTTAGGATTTCCTAAACTCGAACCAATTAAATCCGTTCGACATCATTCTTACGGTCGACATTGACTTGCGTATGATGGAATATTTGTGTTCAAAATAATTTTATGAAACACAAATTCAGCTTCGACAAAAACAATTATCCCGATCCTCTTTCCATTTTAATTTTACTCTCAGGGGTTTTTAGCGCCATACTGGCTTCTCCAAAATGGTCGATGTCCATTTTTGCCTGGATAGCACCCGCCTGTTTTTTGTATTACGTCAGAGTGGAACCGGTTAAAAGAAAATTTCTTTGGGCACTATTTGCATTTTTTATTATGCATGTAGCAAGTTCTTACGAAGTGGCACCCTTCCCGATACCGGTATTGGTTATTATGGCACTCATTGAAAGTCTGAAGACTTTGGTTTTGTACGGTGTTGACAAGTGGATCAGTTCAAAATATCGGGGTTTTGCAGCGACCCTTTTCTTTCCTGCAACGGCAGTCACCCTTGAATACATGAATAGTTTGATTGGCGGTGGAGTTTGGTGGTCAATAGCCAATAGTCAGTTTGGTTTTCCCTGGCTCATACAATTGAGTTCCATAACCGGAGTGTGGGGAATCAGCTTTCTTATTTACTGGTTTGCTTCGGTATTGATTTGGTCCATTCAAAATCGGAGCCAGCGAAGTTCAATTAAGAAAGGCGTACTTGTATATGGAAGTATTTTATTCGCAACACTTGTTTTTGGTGCTGTGCGATATAATATGAATTCTCTAAAGGGAAATCAATCGGTAAAAATTGCGGGTATCTCGGTTCCTCTATTCGACTTTCTCGAAAATTTATATCGTGATTATAGTGGGAAATCAATAACTATTGAGCCAAAAACATCCATTTCTTCAGGCGTACTTCAGGAGGTTAACCGTGCCCAGATACCTTTTATTGAATCAGCGGATACTTTGAAATTTAAAAACGGTTATCGTTCCATGCTTCAATTGAACGACAGTTTGTTTTCTTTAAGCAAACAGGCAGCCAATAGAGGTGCGAAAATTATTTTATGGTCAGAGGCAAATGCATTTGCATTCAGATTTAATGAAAAAGCATTAATCTCCAAAGGCAAAGATTTTGCATTTCAGAACAAAGTATATCTTATGATGGCAATGGCAATTATTGATACGGGTAGAATCTACTTTGGCAAGAAATTCATCGAGAATAAAACGGTGTTCATTGGTCCTGATGGAGAAATACTGAATGTATTTCACAAAAACAATCCTGTTCCTATGGTTGAAAATAGCAAACCAGGCGATGGAAAAATTCCCGTTATTCAAACAGCGTTTGGTAGAATCTCACCTTCTATCTGCTATGATGCAGACTTCCCAACGCAGATGAGGCAGATTGGAAAAAATAAAACGGATATTTTATTACTCCCTTCAGGAGATTGGTATTCTATTTCTCCATTCCATACACGAATGGCCATATTTCGCGGTATAGAAAATGGAACAGCGGTGGTTCGCCAGGCCAGTGGAGGATTGTCGGTGGCTTCCGACTATCGCGGCAGGGTAAGTGCCAGCCTGGATTTTTATAAAGAAGGGACAAAACTATGGTTTGCAGATGTTGAAGTGGGGCATGTTGCTACCCTCTACTCAAAAATTGGTAATCTGGTGGCATGTATGTGTATTGTATTCACTATTTCTATCCTTGGTCTGAATTCTTTTAGTTGGATTCGGAGAAAATTCGTGAGAGACTGATTTTGGTCTTATCCTTTAAATCGGCAACAAAAAAGCATCACGTTTTAGGCGTGATGCTTTTTAAATATTGTAAAAGAAGATATTAAGCTAAAGCGTTAACTTTCTTTGTGAGTTTGCTTTTAAGGTTCGCAGCCTTGTTTTTGTGGATTACTCCGGTCTTTGCCAGCTTGTCAATCATGCTGACAACTTCAGACAATTCTTTTCCGGCAACCTTTTTGTCGGTAGTAGCTTTAAGATCGCGGATCGCGTTTCTGGTTGTTTTACCATTATAGCGATTTCTGTCCCTGCGCTTTGACGCCTGACGCACATCTTTTTTCGTTGCCTTATGATTAGCCATTCTTGAAATTTTAGGAGGGCAAAGGTAACTCCGGACAAAGTATTATCCAAATAATTTAATGGATAAACAGCCAGTTTTTTAGG
>PSRI01000055.1 GCA_003175935.1 Bacteroidota bacterium | reverse complement strand
CATCGCCGATTTTCATTGGCTCCAACCATAAATTAGGACTTTTAATTCGACGTCGAACGAGAGAAATGTTCGTCCCAATTGACTCGGAAAATCCATCCTTCGGGCCGCGAATGACCACTTGTGAAGTTGGCTCCGAAACTGACCTCTTTTCCCCGCCCCTTGTACCGCAACTAATTGCTTTTGACCAACCATTCATTAAGATGAGAGTGTCACCAGATAAAACCGACAAAATTAACCCATTCCAGTCTTTGATGACTTTAACTTCTCCAACGGTCAAAGCATTATCTTTTATAAAATCAAAAATATTTTCTTCCGATACTCCATTTTGGAATGTCACGTCAACAGTATCGATCATCAACGAACGCATTACAAAATCACTGACCATATTCTTGTCAGCTAAGCCGCTAGTATAGACTGCAGCAATTTGAATCTGTGAGCTTCCAATCTCAAATTCACGGATAACAACATCAGGACTGTTTCCAACGTTTTGTCTAATTTGTTGAAGGTTTTCATTTAAATTAAGAGATAGGAAAATTTTATCTGAATTACTTGATTTTTCTTGGTTAATCCTTGTTTTTTCCCTGTCTGGCTTTTTATTAAATAAATGTCGGAAAGGCATGTATATATCCCACCTTTATACATGACATTTATTCTCCTTTAAACTTGTTTTTATACATTATTACAAACTATATTACAAATACCTTTTAATAATTTTAAGGTTCTCTGAATGGAAAGCAAACCATGGATAATCGATAGGAAGAAAAGTTATTTTAAACAAAAAAGCCGTCAGCTTCTGTGACTACTATCAGAAGCAGGACGGCCCTCAATTTTATCAATAATAATGTAATTTTTTCCATTTTCCTGGCTATGCAGGTTTAAAGATAACTGGTTTCTCTGGTGCTAATTTAGCTGCGGCACCTTGCCTTATTTCATACTCGTTTATTAAGCTTTACACCAGTCTGTTCGACAGCTTCAGGCCAACTTAGTTTTAACCGACGGCATATGGCTGTACTAAAAACTTGCCCTTTCTTCTTTAACAAATCATAATCCCTTTGTTTGGTTGAACCGATCCGAAGCAATTCTTTTTTTAGATCCTCAAGTGTTTCTTCATATGACTTCAAGAAAAACCACCCCCAATTCATTTCAGCCAAACCTCAATTGATCATTGTACTTTAGATTTACTCATTTTCCTCTGTTGTGCCAGCCAAGCTCCTCCAATTACCCCTGCATTATTGCCAAGTGTGGCAGTAACAATTTCTACACCCTGAGCCACCCTTGGAAAAGAAAATCGAGCAAATTCCTCTTTCAAAGGTTCTAACAATGTGTTGCCTGCCTTCGAAATACCGCCTCCAATGACTATCTTTTCAGGATTCAATCCATTCGCCAAATTTGCTAAAGCGAATCCTAAATGATATGCAGCCTGTTGAATCACACTCTGGGCTAGTACATCCCCTTCGTTTGATGTATCAAAAACTAACTTAGCTGTTATGGTTTGTTGTTTTTTATAATAATCTCGTAATCTACTAATATTATCGGTTGAAGATAGTTCCTTAAGTGCTAATCGGACAATTCCTGTTGCTGATGCTACAGTTTCTAAACATCCCGATTTTCCACAATTACAAGGTGAGCCGCCTTTTGGAACCGATGTAATATGACCAATCTCACCTGCCGCCCCATTTACACCATGAACAACCTCACCATTAACAATAATTCCGCCACCTACACCCGTTCCTAATGTTACACATATTAAGTTCTTAGCTCCTTTGCCAGCACCCTTCCACATTTCACCGATTGCAGCAATATTGGCATCATTGTCTACAACAACTGGCAAGCCTGTTTCCAGCTCTAAAATGTGTTGTAGCGGGAAGTTCTCCCATCCCAAGTTAACAGCCACCTCAATGGAACCATCTTCAACATTAACGGGACCTGGTGCTCCGACTCCAATTCCGATAAGACGATTTTTTGTTTGCTTTAATTCGTTTAACTTTTGCTCAATCGATCTTGCAATCGTTGTGGGAATATATCGTCCTCTTCCCCTTTTGTCAGTATCTACTTCCCAGCTATAAATCAAATCTCCATTCAGACTGATCAATGCCATTTTAATCGTGGTCCCGCCTATATCCACTCCAACTAACCATTTTTCATCCATAATTATTCACTCTTTTTCTACTTTGGATTATTTCATAAATCTTCAGTATTCACATAAAACATTCCCAATAGTGGGGAATTTAAATTATTTCTAAAAATTCCAAAAAAATTCATCAAAATCTATTCTGATTTATTCGTATTAAAGGCTTCTCGATTGAGAAGCCTTTAGCTTAGTTAATTTCTTATTTTACAGTGGCAACTGATTTATTAAGATTTACCCATTGGCCTGTTTTAGCTGACTCAAGAATTCTATCTGCAATAACTTCGATACGGTAACCATCATTGAAGTTAGGCGAAGCTTGTGTATCTTCTACAATAGCTTTAAAGAAATCATAGGTTTCAATGATTTTTGTTTCGCCATACCCAATACCCAGAGCAGGTATTGGCCATAATCCTTCACCATATGGTGTTGCAGGGCCAGTATAAACCGTTCTAAAGCCTTTAGCATCACTTGGATCGTCAGCGAAACACACTTGAAGTTCATCACGACGTTCATAGTTAAAGTATAAAGAGCCTTTTTCACCATGAATCTCAAATGTTAAGAAATTATTACGTCCCCAGGCATTACGAGTTGCTTCGATACTTCCAATTGCTCCATTATCAAACTTAATCAATGTAATAACTTCATCGTCAACATCAACCGCACCTTTTGGCACGTCTGCATCACTTTTAACTGTACCTAATTTATCGGCCCCACCAGATTGAATTGGACGTTCCGGAATCCATGTTTTTGTTACTGCGTTTACGTCTGTAATTTCTCCAACTAGATAGCGGGCAAAGTCAACAACATGTGTTCCAATATCCCCTAAAGCACCTGAGCCAGCTATTTTCTTCTGGAAACGCCAGGATAGAGGTGAATTAGGATCTGCAGACCAGTCTTGAAGATAGGTTCCGCGGAAACTAAGAATTTTTCCAATTCTGCCTTCTTCAATATATTTTTTCGCAAGTGCAACGGCAGGTGTTCTTCTATAGTTGAAAGCTACCGCATGTTTAACACCTGCTGCTTGTACCGCTTCAAGCATGGTTTTAGCTTCTTCAGCGCCTAGTGCTAGCGGTTTTTCAGAGATGATATGCTTTCCTGCTTTTGCTGCTGCAATGGCAATTTCAGCATGCGTATTGTTTGGAGTCACAATATCAATAACATCAATTCCGGGATCGTTAACTACTGCTCTCCAATCAGTTGAATAGTTTTCAAATCCTAATTTTTCTGCTGCTTCTTTTGCTAATTTTTCATTAACATCTACGACAGTATGGCGATGCGGAATCGCAGGTGCCGGCCAAAAGAACATTGGCATTGCTGCATATGCAAGCGCATGCGCTTTCCCCATAAATCCTCCGCCAATCATTCCTACATTTAATTTTTTCATAAATTCTAACCTCCAATTAATAGTTAATTTTAGATTTAAATTTTTCTAATAAAGTGAACAAGTATTGATTTACATTATGCTTGTGTTTGCCTTTCAAATTTAGCTAGATATTGGCGGCTAATTTCTGCACCTAGTTTTGGGTCTAGATAGCTGTCCAATTCAACTGTAATCCAGCCATCATATTGGGCCTCATCTAAAATTTTTACCATTTCATCAAATTTTTGATGGCCTTTTCCCAGTGGTACAAACTCACCATTTTCATAATCTTTGAAATGAACATACTTGATACGATCGATATATTTTTTCATTACTTCAACCGGATCTCCCCCACCTGCTTCAATATGTGCAGTATCAGGGCAAAGATTAATCGTTGTTAAAGGCATTAATTTATCTAGTTGCGCAGGTGCTTGTACATTCGTTCCTAAGTGTGGATGATAACTTGGAATGAGATTATATTTTTCTGCAATTTCAACTACTTTGTTTAAAGCATTACCTAATGCAGTGTAGTCGCTTTCAAGAATACCATTTGTACGGACTGCGCCACCGCCAACCACTAAATGTTCTGCACCTAGTCCTGATGCAAAGGCAGCTACACTCTCAATTTTTAATAATTCTTCTTCTAAAATGTCTGGGAAAATGAAATTTCCTCCGGTGTATACCCCGATAAGAGTTAACGAATAATCATTCATTAGTTTAAGTAATTCTTCTTTTTTATCTTTATACTGCATAAGATTTCCGTCGAAAATTTCGAAGCCTGTATATCCAGCTTCAGCAATATCCTTTAATGCCTCTTTGGTTGAACCGTTTGCCAGGTAGTAAAGATCTTTTACAGAAGTTACCCCGGCAGGATGGCCAACTACGCCTCCCCAGGTATTTGTTTGATAACCTAATTTCATAACATTACCTCCATTTTATGTTAGGATTTATTATTTCCCTGATTGATTAATATAACTCTGAATCAATCACACCGCCCTATAAAGGTAATCAATTATATTTTGACGTGGATTCACTTTGTATCCCTAAAACAACATATGAATTTACAACCGCCAGGTAAAAAATCAAATTTGTAATCGTTTACTCCATATTTCATGAAAATGTGAATGAATTGTTTTTTAACCAGCTTGTTTCTCGGATAAATTTTTTTCTTTATTTAATTTCTCTTCGGATGGAAGCTTCATAAATTTCATCAAAAACGCCCCAACAAAATACATCATTGCAAATATCCACATGACTCCATGAACTCCGATACTTCCAATAAAAACTCCGACGGTCGCCGGTGCAATAAAGTATGACATTCCTGCCCCAAAACTTACTACTGCCATGGCGGAGCCTTTTTTCTCCGGCACAAGTGAAGCGACGAGTGCTGAAAGTGGTACAAACCCACAAAGAACAATTCCCATGATGATACCTACAATATTCATGGCCAAGAAACTATGTCCAAAAAATTGAGGTGTATACAGCATAACCAGCAGCATCACACCCATGCCGAAACTGCCGAGCCACATAATGGTTTTGCGCCAGCCCAACCATTTATCACTGATATACGGGATGATTAGGTTAAAAATGATATTTGCCAACCACATTGTGCCCCATATTTGCAGCCATTCTTCAGTAGTGAATTTATATTCCGATGCTAAATAAAGCGGGAAAAAGATAGGCAACGACCCTATACCTGTTGAATTGATAATCCGAACGATTCCACCGATTGCAACTTTCGGTTCTTCCACACAGATCGTCAGTCCGCTCAATAAGCTTTTCAATTTTTCCTTTGGATCTCCTGTTGGCTTGCTTACATCACCTTTGACGACAAAGACCCCAATGATTCCACCAACTAATACCCAGACAACAGCACTCCACAGTAATCCAATATATCCAATCTTCGGAATCATGAATGCAGGAAAATAACTTCCAATTACATAAAGTCCGCCGCTCCAAGCTGCCCAAAACAAACCTACTGCTGTGGCCAAAATACGTTCAGGGCTGCGATACGTCACCCATACTAAAAATGAATAACAAAACAGTGGATATCCAAGCCCGCGAATGGCATAGGTTGGCAGCATAATGGAATAATTGTGCTGCTTTAAACCAAATTGAATAAAAAGGATTTGACCGATTAGCCAAGTCACTAATCCTGCGATCATTACCTTTCTAGGACCCCATCCTTCCGTGAGAACTCCAGAAAAGTAAGAGGCAATCGCCAAAACTGCTCCATATACTGCAAAAAGAGTAGCGGATTGTTGAACAGTTAACCCCTGTTGGTGAAGATAGGGAGACAACCACGCGTGTTCTAGTCCATCTCCGGCCATAAAGATTAATGTTGCCACATATCCCCAAATGACTCCCATTGGAAGGCCGCCAATCATTTTTTCGTTACCTACAACCGTTTTCATTTTATTACACCTCCGTATGATATCCACATTAGGAGTACCTATCTCCTAATGAATCATTTCACGCTTACTGTAAATACTTTTACACTAATACCTTCTTACCAGCCTTAACCTTTACCCACTTTTGTTTCTCGTTGCTTTCCAATATTGCGTCCGTTATGGTCATGGAAACATGTCCATCTTCAAAGGTGGCAAAATTCGGTTTATCCTTTAACGGATCTTTGCCTTCCCGAATAAACGTATAGTAATT
>PSRI01000093.1 GCA_003175935.1 Bacteroidota bacterium | reverse complement strand
GATGAAAAAATTTATTACCTCGGAAAATTAATGGATGTAGCTCCTGTCTATTGTTTGATAGACATTTTGGTGTTGCCATCCTTCAGGGAAGGGTTCCCCAATGTATTACTGGAAGCGGCTGCAATGGGTGTTCCGGTTGTAGCATCAAAAATCAGCGGCACCATTGATGCTATAAAGGAAGGTTTTAATGGCGAACTCTTTTCAAAGGGGTCTGCAGAAGAACTTGCAGCAACTCTTGAAAAATTAATTCTTAATAAATCAGAACTCATCCGCCTGGGACAAAATGGGAGGAAATTTGCTGAAGAAAATTTTTCTCCGCTTAAAATTTGGCAGGGGCAGTTAGAAATATATGAGAGTATCCTACTAAAATCCCGGACCATGTCAAAGCGTTCGTTCGGGACGGTCAAAATCTAAAACCAAGTATAAAAAGTCTAAGTACTAAGTTCTAAGTACTAAGTACTCAGTACTTAGTACTATATTCTTAACTTGAAACCTTCGGATAATTCCTGATAGAATTCAATTTTCGGGCTTCCCTTCGTATTTTTGCGTTTTCCCAGCACAATCATATGGATACAACTATCGAGATTGCCGAAAAGCTCGGCATTAGGCCCGAGGAATTTGCAATGATTGAAAAAATTCTTGGCCGTAATCCCAATTTTACTGAATTGAGCGCCTATTCTGTAATGTGGAGCGAACATTGCAGTTATAAAAACTCCATAAAATGGCTTAAAACGCTGCCTCGTGAAGGTGCCAGATTGCTTGTGAAAGCAGGAGAAGAGAATGCCGGCCTGGCTGATATTGGCGATGGATATGGCGTAGTTTTCAAAATTGAATCTCATAACCACCCTTCCGCCATAGAACCTTTCCAGGGTGCCGCTACTGGTGTCGGTGGTATTCATCGTGATATATTCACCATGGGTGCCCGACCTATTGCCTCACTCAATTCTTTGAGATTCGGAAATCTGAAAGAAGAAAAAACTCAGCATTTATTAAGTGGAGTTGTGCATGGCATTGGCCACTACGGAAACTGTTTTGGCGTGCCAACAGTTGGTGGTGAAGTTTATTTTGAAGATTGCTATCATACCAATCCACTTGTAAATGCCATGAGCGTTGGAGTGGTTAAGGCCGGTCAAACAGTTAGTGCTACAGCAGCAGGTCCGGGAAATCCTGTTTTTATAGTTGGTTCAGCTACCGGAAAAGATGGGATGGGCGGAGCAGCATTCGCCTCAGCTGATATTACAGAGGATAGCATTGAAGATTTACCTGCCGTTCAGGTTGGTGATCCTTTCCAGGAAAAGAAATTATTAGAAGCCTGTCTCGAAGTGATACCAACGGGTGCGCTGGTTGGTATGCAGGATATGGGTGCAGCAGGAATTATTTGTTCCACTGCAGAAACCAGTGCGAAAGGTGGCGTAGGTATGAGAATAGATTTGGAAAAAGTACCTATGCGCCAAAAAAATATGAAGGCCTGGGAATTGCTCCTAAGCGAAAGCCAGGAAAGAATGTTGATGATTGTAAAAAAAGGAAGGGAAGAAGAAGTATTGTCCGTTTTCGAAAAATGGGACTTGCCATGTTCTCAAATTGGAGAAGTAACGGGAGATGGCATCCTAAGGTTCTATATGAATGGAACTCTGGAAGCAGAACTACCTGCGGAGAGTTTAGTATTGGGCGGAGGGGCACCAGTTTATGAAAGAGAATATCGCGAACCTGCATATCTGAGTAAGATAAAAGCATTCAACCAGGATTCAATCGGAGTTCCTGCCAATCTCAAAAAAGTAGCGGAACAACTGATTTCGATTCCAAATATATCTTCCAAGCGATGGATCTATACGCAATACGATAGCATGGTAGGTACCGGCAATGCGTCCACGAATGCTCCTTCTGATGCGCCGGTAGTTAAAGTAAAAGGAACAAAAAAAGGATTGGCATTAACCGCCGATTGTAACAGTCGTTATGTTTTTGCAGATCCTTTCAATGGATGTATGATTGCAGTTAGTGAAGCAGCAAGAAATATTGTTTGTTCCGGAGGGTTACCGCTTGGAGTAACCAATTGCCTGAATTTTGGCAATCCTTACGATCCTGAAGTTTATTACCAGTTTGTCAACGCTGTAAAGGGAATGGGCAGGGCCTGTTTGAAATTTGACACACCTGTTACCGGAGGTAACGTGAGTTTCTATAATCAGAATCCAGACGGTCCGGTATACCCAACTCCAACAATCGGAATGGTAGGGTTACTTGAAAATATCAATGACCGCATGACACTGGATTTTAAATCTGAAGGCGATAGAATTTACCTCGTCGGACAGAGTCGAAACGATATTAATTCATCTGAATATCTCCACAAAATTTGTGGCGTCGAATTCTCTCCGGCCCCGCACTTTGATCTTGAAGAGGAATATCAATTGCAGCAGGCGGTTAGCGGATTGATCAAACAAAAACTGGTTAATTCAGTTCATGATATCAGCGAAGGCGGTGCATTCGTCACACTATGTGAAAGTGGATTCAATAGAGAATTGGGATTTGATGTTAAGGCAGCAAAAGGAGATATTCGCAAAGACGCATACTGGTTCGGTGAAGCCCAAAGTCGGGTGATCGTAACCGTAAGCGGAGAAAAAGTTGGTGCATTTGAAGCTGCTCTCAAAAATTCAGGAGTGAGTTTTGAAAAGATCGGGGTAGTGACTGATGGTCCCGTGATCGTTGATGGCGAAAACTGGAATGGAATTACGTACTGGAAGGAAAAATATGATATGTCCATTGAGGAGCATATGAATTATTATATGCCTGAATAATCAGATTGTAATTGAGCGTTCTGGATTAATTTTAAATATGAATAACCTGGAAAAGAAATTAGAATTTCATTCCCCTCAAATAACCAGGGATTCCATTATAGTAGTTACCGGTGCCGCGGGATTTATTGGTAGTTGCATGGTCAGTTATCTCAACCAGCAGCATTTTGAAAAATTAATCCTTGTAGACGAATTTTACAGGGAGGATAAGTTTCCAAATCTCGAAGGCAAAAAATACCTCGAAAAAGTTGAGCGTGATCTATTTTTTGGCTGGCTCAAAGATCACAAAGAAAAAATTTCATTCATTTTTCACCTGGGCGCGAGAACTGACACTACGGAATTCGATTATGCGGTTCACCAGCGGTTGAATGTGGAATATTCTCAGGATATCTGGGATTATTGCGTGGTTCATCAGGTACCTTTAGTGTATGCTTCATCAGCAGCTACATACGGATCGGGTGAACTCGGTTATGATGATAATCATTCCATCGTTGACAAACTGGAACCCCTTAATGCATATGGAATTTCCAAAAATGAATTTGATAAATGGGCTTTGAAACAGCAGAGCCATCCGCCGTTTTGGGCCGGATTAAAATTCTTCAATGTTTATGGCCCGAATGAATATCACAAAGCCAGGATGGCAAGTGTAATTTTTCATTCATTCAACCAGATAAAGCAAAACGGATTCGTAAAACTCTTCAAATCTCACCGTCCTGATTTCAGGGACGGCGAACAACTGCGCGATTTCATCTATGTAAAAGATGTTATCCAGGTTTGTTACTGGCTGATGGAACATCAACCAAAATCCGCTATTTATAATTTAGGTACAGGAACCGCCCGCAGTTTCTATGATCTGGCATCGAGCACATTTGCAGGGCTGGGTCTCAAACCGGATATCCGCTTCATCGATATGCCTGAAGATATTCGCGACAAATACCAGTATTTCACAGAAGCAAAAATGGCCAAACTCAGAAATGCCGGATATAATAAAGAATTCTATTCACTGGAATCCGGCGTACAGGATTATGTCAGAAATTACCTCGCAAAGTCCAAATACTACTAGTAAAATTTACAAATTCCGTAATACTCGATCTGTTTAGTCGGGAATAGATGTTGCATATTTGCGATTACTTATCTTTATCAAGGTTAAATCGCAAACGATGAACAAAAAAATTGCAATCATTGGAGGAGGTAATCTCGGAACTGCCATAGCAGAAGGGCTCATTAAAAGTGGTTTTGTTATTCCCAAAGACATTATCATTACCAAGAGAAATATCTCTACACTCGTGAACCTGGAAAATCAGGGTGTGCTAATTAGTAATGACAATACTCAGGCATTAAGTTACGCCGACCTGGTGATACTTGCTGTAAAGCCATTCCAGGTAGATGATATACTAACTGATCTGAAAAAATCATTTGATCCGAACCGGCACCTGCTGGTTTCGGTAGTGACTGGCGTTTCCGTAGATCATATTTTAAAATTGGTCGGAGCTCGCATACCGGTAGCCAGGGCCATGCCCAATACGGCTATTGCAATACAGGAAAGTATGACATGCGTTTCCGCAAAACATATGGATAAAGATCAACTTGAGTACATCACCGATCTTTTCAACCAGCTAGGCAGAATTGTTTTCATTGATGAAAAATTGATGGATGCAGCCACAGTTCTTGGTGCCTGCGGTACAGCATACGCCATGAGATATATTCGGGCAAATATCCAGGGCGGCATAGAAATTGGTTTCGATGCGAAAACAGCCAGTCTGATTGCAGCACAAACCGTGAAAGGTGCAGCTCAACTCTTATTGCTAAAAGGATCCCACCCTGAGCAGGAGATCGATAAAGTAACAACTCCTAAGGGCTGTACCATAGCAGGCCTTAATGAAATGGAACACCAGGGCTTCAGTTCTTCTCTAATAAAGGGGCTTGTTGCCAGTTACGATAAGATTGCAAAGGACTGATGTGATCCTTGGAGGCGCAACAGCAGACATAATAAAATATTGTGATCTGCGTTAAATAAATGCGAATAGTAACTGTATTTAAATAACTATCGACCCATTCAATTCTAAAAAATGATCCCGCAGCTGCGGGATCATTTGATTTAAATACCTTCTTCCATTAATTATTTGATTCGCTCCTTATAGAATTCCGTAACATATTTGAAGGCGTCATCGGCGGAAGCTTTATCATATTTAGGATTACTCGGATTAGCGAATGCATGCACCGCATCGTAGTTATGAACGCTGAGGTTTTTACCGGCTTTCTTCATATTCTCGGCAAATTCATTAACCACCTGGGGAGTAATATAGCCGTCCTGGGTTGCAAAAATTCCAAGCACATCACAGTTAAGCGTTTTTAATTTTTCAACGTCTTTTTCAGGCATACCATAATACATCACGCATCCTGCCGCCTGCTTTCCTGCAAGCAATGCTGTTTGCAAACTCCAACCTCCACCGAAACACCAGCCAATAGTTAAGATCTTTGCATCTTTTCCAACATGGGCAATGGCACCTTTAATTATAGAAACCGCTCTTTCAGTTTTTACTGCCTGCATTGCCTGCGAAGCTTCCTGCTGATTCGTGGCAATTTTTCTATCATACAAATCAATCGCAAGAACGTTCACACCAAAATCTCCAAAGAGCTTTTCGCTTTCCTGTTTGATATAGTCATTAAGTCCCCACCATTCATGAATCACAATAATCCAATAAGGTGAATTCTTCTCAGTTTTAACCTCGAATGCATGAGCATTGGTGCCGTCATCAGTTTTATACTCAATATCCTTTCCATTAACAGGGTGAAAAGTAAAAGGCAGAGGGCTCTCATGTGTAGCCATAAAATTCTTATCTGAAGCAAAAACGGCAAATTCTTCAGTTGCGTCAGTTTTACTGCAGCATGACATTTTATTCTGGGCCAGAAGACTACCCGATATTAACATTGAG
>PSRI01000216.1 GCA_003175935.1 Bacteroidota bacterium | reverse complement strand
GCTACTCCCTCGAACAAACTATATATAGCCTCATTGATCATTGGCATCAAAATGCGATTTGCAATAAACCCGGGATAGTCATTGACTACACACGGAACCTTGCCCAATTTTTTAGATAGAGCCACGATTTCATCGGTTACTTTTTTATCAGTTGCATAACCATTGATAATTTCAACAAGCTTCATAATGGGAACCGGGTTCATGAAATGCATGCCTATCACTTTTTCCGGCCGATTTGTTACCGCAGCAATTTTAGTTATGGAGATAGAAGAGGTATTGGTTGCCAAAATGCAATCGGCACTGGCAATTGAATCAATTTGTTTGAATATGGAAAGTTTGAGATCGGTATTTTCAGTAGCTGCTTCTATTACAAGTTCAGAACCCTCTATGCCGTCTTTGAAATCCTGGAAAGTTTTTACATTTGCAACGGTGGAAACTTTGACAGATTCCGTAATACTTCCTTTGCTAATCTGACGATCCAGATTTTTCTTAATTGTATTTAATGCATTTTCCAGTTGTTTTGCATTTACGTCAATGAGATTTACCATAAATCCATTTTGCGCAAAAACATGAGCAATTCCATTACCCATGGTACCAGCTCCGATTACTGAAACTTTGTTCATACCATAAAATTTTTATTCCGGATAAGATTAGAGGTGATGCAAATTGTCGTAATTTTTGTTCACTTCAAAATCTGCTGTATGAGAGCAGTTTCTGCACATGCCGTTATAAAGGCCTCCTGCCATCGGATTCTGGAAGCATTTATTTCAATGTCGGATCTTAAAAATTGGTGGAGCGTAAGTCGTTCATTAATTGAAACTGCAAGAGGAGGATTATATAGTCTGGCCTGGAAAGGAGCAATAGAAAATGGATATCAATATGTTGCCAGCGGCATCATTGACTCATTTATTCCAGGTGAAGAATTGATTATTGCAAAATTTGTATATTTCAATTTCGAGAAAAACATTCTCGGTCCATTTCGCTTAACCATTACCGTTAAACAGGTAGATCCAGAATACTCTAAAATTGATGTGGTGCAATCGGGATACCAGGATGGTGGGGATTGGGACTGGTATTATACTTCTGTTGTGAAAGGTTGGCCGCAGGCGCTTGGATTATTGAAAGACTGGCTGGAAAACAATCCATAATTATTTAGAGCCGAGATCCATTGTCCAGTAATTTGCAGATCGACCAACACCGATTTCTTTATAATTACTACTCATAATATTTTTACAATGACCTTCACTATGGAGCCAGCCATCCATAACTGATTGTTCCGTAGCATACCCCTCAGCAATATTTTCTCCATAAGCTGTCCAAATATATCCTGCTGCTGTAATTCGATCACCGGGAGTTTTGCCCTGGAGATTAGTGTGATTGAAAAAATTATTTGTCGCCATGTCTACGCTGTGGTTAAATGCGGCAGTCGCCAGCTGATCATTCCAACTCAATGCGGCCACAGGAGGCATGGCAGTAGTTCCACAAGTGCAACCAGTTGCGCGAACCTGATTCACCAGGTCGAGCAGCGCCAACTCATTCACATTAAAATTTCCATTATTTCCAGCATTATTATTTGAGCCAGGATCTTTAGAGGAATTATCTTCTTTTTTGCAGGAAATAATTACAACGCTAAATAATAAAGAGATCGTGATTTTAGAGAGAAATTTCATATGGGGATAACGCAAAAAACAACTGGATCCTATTTACAAAAGATAATTTTGCATTTCTTTTTGATATTCTGAGGCAACTGCCCTGGCTGCTTCCCCAAAGTCCTCGTTTTGCGAAGCAAAAATGATTGCTCGCGACGCATTTACAAGCAGACCACACTCAACATTCATGGCGTTTTGGGAAATGTCCTTTAAACTTCCTCCCTGGGCTCCTACACCGGGAACCAGGAAAAAATGATCAGGGATAATACTTCTTATTTTTTCAAACTGCTCCAATCTATTTGCTCCTACAACGAACATCAGGTTGTCCGGATTGCCCCAGGTTGAGCAGGTGCGAATTACTTTTTCGTATAGTTTTTCATCTCCCGTGGTCAATTGTTCGAAATCTTTTGCTCCGGGATTTGAAGTAAGTCCAAGCACAATGGTCCATTTGTCTTTGTATTCGAGAAATGGTTTTACGCTGTCTTCGCCCATATACGGTGCAACAGTTACCGCGTTGAATTGTAATGTTTCAAAAAATGCCTTTGCATATTGCGAAGAAGTATTTCCAATGTCTCCACGTTTTGCATCTGCAATTTTAAAATGGGTTGAAGGAATATAATTTACCGTTTCTTCAAGAGCTTCCCAGCCGGGAATTCCCTGACTTTCATAAAAAGCTGTATTTATTTTATATGCAACGCAAAGGTCTTTTGTAGAATCAATAATTTTTTTGTTGAACTGAAAAATGGCATCGGGATCAGACCTAAGGTGTTTGGGGATTTTATTGAACTCTGTATCCAGGCCTACGCATAAATAAGATTTTTTTTGACGAATCTGAGAGACTAATTCTTTCCTGTTCATATCCGGACCTTTGCAGAATTATGATTTTATTTTTCGTTTTGACATTTCCTTTGCGATTGCAATTGAATCCGCATCCCCACGGTCGTTTAGCTTGTTGATTATATTTTCGTGACTTTGCGCATCACGGTTCTGACTCAACTTAAAAACGTTAGCAATTTCTTTAACCTCAATTTCAAATGCTATAATTCCCTTTGCCATTTTGCTCACATAATCTTCAGGGAGATTTTCGAAAAGGGATGGGGAATGAACATTGTTTTCAAAAGTAGCGGTAGTTCTTTTCAAAATTTCAAGTAAAATATTATCTCCCAGGAAATTCAAATTTCCGCGTGCGTGGACTGCTATATAATTCCAGGTAGAGGCCGTTTGTTGATTTGAATACCAGCTGGCACTTACATAAGTATGCGGTCCGGTAAAGATTACGAGGGCATTTGAATTTTTTTCGAAAGCGAGCTGATGATCAGATTTGCGCATAACGTGTCCCATCAGGAACAATTTGCCATCTCTTTCTTCAATGAGAATCGGAATTTGAGTTGCCACTGGCTTCTGATCGGCATCCACGCCAATCAACATAGCAAAAGGATTTTGAATCATAAATTGCTTTACTTCTTCGTGATCCTCTTCTTTGTAATATGATAAATTATACATGCGGTGAATTGTTATAGTACTTAGTATACAGTACTTAGTACTTAGACAGAGTACAGATTTTTTGATGCCATTTTTTATACTGCTATCTCTACAATTTTTGTGGGCTCAAGATTTGCATTCCGCATTGCAATGCTTCTGGCAACCTGTCCTGCAAAATCAACGAATTCCTTTTGTGTGATTTTATCATCACCCACCATAATCGGCACTCCAATATCACCACCTTCACGGATACTTTGTACAAATGGTATTTGTGCGAGCAAAGGAATGTCGTATTCATCTGCCATATTTTTTCCACCATTCTTGCCGAAGATATAATATTTATTTCCGGGCAATTCTGCTGGTGTGAAATAACTCATGTTTTCTACTAAACCGATTATTGGCACTTTAATTTGAGCTTGTCCAAACATTGCCACTGCTTTTCTAGCATCTGCCAGGGCAACTGGCTGTGGCGTAGTAACAATGATTGCTCCGGTTACAGGAACTGTTTGCACGAGTGTAAGATGAATATCTCCGGTGCCTGGAGGCATATCAATTATGAGATAATCCAGTTCACCCCAATCCACATCTCCTACAAATTGGCGAATTGCACTGCTTGCCATGGGCCCTCTCCATACAATAGCCTGCTTTTCATCCACGAGCAAACCAATACTCATGAATTTGATTCCAAATTTTTCCATGGGAATGATTACTCCTCTTGAACCTTCCTGACGCATTAATGGTCTTTCACCCCTCACTCCAAACATGATAGGCACGCTGGGTCCATAAATATCTGCATCCATCAAGCCCACCGAAGCGCCACCTTGCGAAAGCGCTAGTGCAAGATTGGCAGCGATTGTTGATTTTCCTACGCCACCTTTTCCGCTTACAATTACAATAATATTTTTTACTCCTGGTAATAGAGCCTTGCCATCTTTTCTGTTTGAACTCGTATTGGCTGTAAACTTTACGTTTACGTTTGCTGATTTATTCACCAGTAATTGAACAGCATTAACACAAGCATTGCGGATCATGTCTTTAAGGGGACAGGCAGGTGTTGTTAATACCACAGTAAATGACACATCATTACCAGAAATCACAATGTCTTTTACCATGTTTAGTGTAATGAGATCTTTACCCAGGTCAGGTTCCTGGACATTACTTAAAGCCCTAACAATATCAGCTTCGGTCATCTGTCGAACATTTTGTTAAAAAAACTTATATGCCGCAAAGTTAACTCCATAAGTCCTTACTTTGTTTATTGCGTCGATCCAAGTAAATTGCACATTCAATACATTGTTAATGAAGCATTTTGTACGATACCTTGTCATATCATTTTTAATCCTACCAGTTGCTGCCAATGCCCAGTTTGAAACACTTAAAGATTCTGTGGTGCAATTATATGGAATTGTGATGACGCATGACAGTTTGAAAGGTATTCCGGATGTAAGTGTGATTGTAAAAGGGCAGGGTAGAGGTACCATTACAAATATTCAGGGTGTTTTTTCCATAGTAGTTTTGAAAGGTGATACGGTCGAATTCTCACACGTGAGCTACAGAAAAGAAGATGCAGTAATTCCCAAAAATATTCCGGGCAATCAGTATAACATGGTCAAGTTGATGTCGATCGACACTGTGTACCTTCCTACTGCAATTATTAAACCCCGACCAACCCGCGAAGAATTTGAGCGAGACTTTGTGAATTCAAAAGTTGAAGCAGATGACATAGAGATAGCCCGAGAGAATACCAGCGAGGCGAAACGAAGAGTGCTTGCCCGATCTATGCCTCGCGATGCTGGAGAAGCAACAAATTATACATTAGCACAAAATGCAAAAGGCTATTATTATAAGGGCCAGGTTCCTCCAATGAATATATTTAATCCATTTGCCTGGTCGGAATTTATCAAGGCATGGAAACGAGGGGACTTCAAGAAGAAAGATTAGCGATACTTTCATTTTTTTCCAATCAGATTCTTAGAAATTTTTTCAGCGAGTAATTCCGCCCAAATTTGATAAGCCTTCGCAGATGGATGCAAACCATCTGAAGCGGTTGACGTGGGATCATTAATGTTCCGTCGATATGAGGTAGTGATATCGATATAATTGAATTGATACTTTTCCGCGATTTTTTTATTCACATCATTGAAAGCATCTATTTGCGATGAAATTAATTTTCTATCCCGACCTTCAGCAAATGGTGTAAGTCCCCAGTCTGGAATACTGAGCACATACACTTTCGAGGGAACATTTCCTGCAAATGAAAGGGCGATTTTACAAAGATCTTCAAATTGTGAAGCGTAATCTTCCACACTTCTTCCCCGATACTGATTATTAACACCTATCAGGAGGCTCACGATGTCGAAGCGATCTTGAATATTAGCTGATTCGATAGCAGCCGCAAGTTCATCTGTGGTCCATCCTGTTTTGGCAATGATCCTGGGATGATCAATTTGTATTCCCGATTTTCTTAAGAAACCAACAGTTTGCTCGGGAAACCTGTCTTTTTCAAATACACTTTCCCCGATAGTATATGAATCTCCGAGAGCCAGATAATGCAGCGTTTGGGTTTCACCGTAAGTATTCATAAGTATGAAGGCGATTAGTTTGATGCCGATAAGAATCCGGTTCATAGAATATTATACTAGTGTTATTTAATTGTAAAGTGACCAATTCATTCGCAAATTTTGTGGGTTCAAACATAAGGATATTAAGCTCTCCAAATTATATTCCATCGTGGCAATTCGGAGCGACTCCTTCTTCATTTGTCATTTCGAGCCCACGAGCGAAGTGAGATGGTGCGAGAAATCTGCATCGGCATAGCGCCAGGATGATTGAAAATCATCCTTCCATTTCTCTCACACAATTACAATCAAAAAAACGTTTTACCCCTACGGGGCAAATTTTTATTCCTATGTTATTTCTACAAACCTTTAGTCCCTGTGGGACAAGGTTGTTTGAAATAGTTTTCTCAATCTAGCGTGTTTTAAAAAAGACCCTGTAGTGGGTTAGAAGCTCGTAACACTGCGCATCCCTTTTTCTTCTTGCCTCGTCGGGGCAAAACTTCTAATCGTCGGTTGTCATAGTTGATCACGTTTAGCCTGTCACTAATTACGACAATTCAATGTCTGAAGTTTTCTAGGATCTTATAAAATTGAAACACCTCTTCAAATGAATTATAAAATGGATTAGGGGCTACCCGAATCACTCCCGGTTCCCTGTAATCCACCACAATACCTGCTTCTTTCATTTTAGCAAGGATTTCGGGGCCATTAGATTTGAAGTACAAAGAAAGTTGAGCACCACGTCGTTCAGGATCTGATGGAGTGATGATTTCAAATTCAAGATTTGTAAGTTGATTCATGAGGAATTCCAGGAATCCTGTGAGTTGGACGCTTTTTTCTCTTAAGGAATCAATACCTGCTTCATCATAAATTTCCATAGCCGCTTTCAATGCAGCCATATTAAAAACCTGCGCAGTACTGATGTTCCAACCGGAAGCCTTGTCTTTAGGAATAAATCCTTTTTCCATTTTGAACCTTGTCTCCTCATTATTACCCCACCAACCTCCTAATCTGGGAAGACTGGAATCTTTTGCAAATCTTTCATGAATAAACACACCACCAACTGCCCCTGGGCCGGCATTGAGATATTTGTAAGAGCACCAGATAGCAAAATCAACATTCCATTCGTGCAGATTCAGTTTTACATTTCCTATAGCATGGGCCAAATCGAAAGCGGCAATTGCATTTGCTTTATGTGCCGCTGCAGTAATTTTTTCTATATCCAAAAACTGCCCCGTGTAATAATTTATTCCTCCCAGTAAAACAAGTGCAATGGAATTTCCTTCTTTTTCAATTTTTGAAATAATGTCTTCTTCTCTCAATAGTTTTTCTCCCTCTCTCGGAAATATTTCAATGATCGCCTCATCTTTTGCAGGAATATTTCCCCATTGTTTATGAAGTTTTACCTGCGTTTCAACGGCATATTGATCTGAAGGAAAGGCACCGGCTTCCATGAGAATTTTATACCTGCCGGGTTTGGGATTGTAAAATGAAATCATGAGGAGGTGCAGATTCACAGTTAGGCTATTCATTACCGTTACTTCAGAATCTTTGCAGCCTGCAAGTTTTGAGAGGGATTCGGTAAAATAATCCTGGTAGAACAGCCAGGGATTTTTGGCACCATAATATCCTCCTATGGCTTTTTCCTGCCAGTCCAGGAGTTCCTGTCCAATTGCAGATGCAGCTGTCACTGGTTGCAGACCCAAAGAATTACTACAGAAATAAATGACAGGTTTGTTTTGATAATGTGGGGCGAAGAATTTGTTTTTGAATCTGGCCAGTTTATCTTCTTTGTCTTTGCGCTGTACAAATTCAATAGATGCCTCGAAAGCTGAATTCATGGTTCTGAATATAGTTCAAATTATTCAGAAGGAGGATTCAAATAAATATGATTATTGAAATAGGCAATTTTTACCTGACCACCAGGGATGAATTTCATATCCTAACCTTCCTGCTGCAATGGCCGGGTCTGTTTTCAAAAGCTCTTCCGTCTCTTCTTTAGTCTTGCAATTAAAAATAAAAATTCCTCTCCAGTTGGTATCATCTCCAAATGGGCCGGCTACGATAATTTTACCCAGTTTGTTTAACCGAACAATATTGTCAATATGTGCCTGTTGTATTTTGTTGATGACAGCTGTGTCTTTAATCTCATCTCTTCTTGTGCCCTTAGTGAGCATTACAAACCAGTATTGTTTCAATTCAAATGGAGCGTTATTTTTTGAAGAGTCGCCGGGATTTTTTTGGCTGAAGGAATTATAGCTGATAGAAATCAGGCTAACAAGGACCGCAAACAGTTTGAGACTCATAACTCAAAATTTTTATCAAGATAATCAACCTCCCTGAGTAGCGAAGAACTAATACGGATGAAACAGGAAACTAGGGGGATAAAAAAAGCCCCGCAGTTACGCGGGGCGCCGTTGTAGTTGAGATTCTTGGAACTGAATTTATACAATCTACATCAGCTTAACTTTTCCAAAATCAGATTTGATCTTGATTTTTGCGGATCCAGAACCTGCCGTGCCAAAATATTGTTTGTCGAATTTTGGTCCTCTTCTGTCGTCATCATCACCGTCTTCTTTAAATCCATAAGATGTTCTGTTACTCAAATCTCCAAAGCTGGTCTTAATATCAAAACTTGCCGAAATGTCCTTGCTTAACTCTATTTCCACTGTTGAATATGATGTCTTCATAGTTAATTCCTTAATAGAATTGTCAAGTTTAATATCAATTGCGTCGCAGAATTCAAAATGTGTATCCAGTGCGCCGCTCATTTTACCCAGGGAAGCTTTTGAGAACTTAACAGTTACTTTTCCGTTGTTGATCCACTCAATGTCGGCCTTTCCAAACTCCACATTCAGTTCCTTTACATTGCTGAGTTTGCCTGCAGTAAGACTTCCGAATTTGCTTTCCAGTTCAACAGGTCCTTTAAGATCTGGAACCACCATGGGCCCGAATTGATTTGTTGCATCAATGGGATTGGATGAGGGCAGATAAACCATATAATTAATTTCCATTCCTTCGTCTTTGTATCCTTTTCCGTTTTTGTTATTATCATCTTTCAATTTAGTTTTAAAATAAACCCCATCTCCGCTTTTGCCATCTTCAATATTGATCCTGTCAATTATTTGCTGCGCTCTGTCTTCTGAACTTGATTTGCCTATAATGGTTACATCTACCTTCACTTCATTTTTATCCCAGGTTGTGATTTTCATTTCACCAAACTGATTGTTGAGTGAAATGCGGTCGTTGGGCCCAACCGGATACGACTTACTGTAAGTTTTTCTTTTCTCTAGCATCGGATTTCCCGAAGCCAACACCGTCATCGACCAACCTAAAAGCAGCGCCGTACTAAGTGCGTAAACTATTTTTTTCATTGCCTTTTGTTTTTGAATTTTTGATTTTTTGAATGATGTTGAGTTGCTGATTTAGCAGGTTAATCTGCAATTGCAGGTTGGAGATCATTGCCTGTAATAGTTCTTCTTTATTTGGATTTACCGGTAATTGAAGTTTAAGCGCTGAATACGTGCTATCGAGCCTTTGAATATCTGTGCTGAACTTTTGATATAATTCCGGCTGATCCTTTTCGATGGATTTGAGCTCGGTTTGCTTTTTGTCGATCAGGCTGGTAAATTGAGCAACCTGTTGCGCATAATCAGGATCAATGGCTGCAATATCTACTTCATTATGCTGAAGGGTTTCTCCTTTATTTGCATTTGGAGTATCTGTTTCAGTTTTAGCAATCGGAAGAATTGCCGCTTCGGGTTTGCGATTTACCAACCACAAAGTACCTGAGCCGAGAACCACTATAACGGCAGCGGCTACACTCCAGCGTTTCCAATTGATGGACCTCACAGGTGTCGACTGCAGGTTCATCTGATTTTCGATATTCTCCCAAACCTTAGGTGAGGGTTCATGTGAATCGAAACTGTCACGGTTGTCTCTTACGAATCTCTCAATGTTGTTGGCCATTTTAACCTCCATTTTTTAAAAGGGTAAGCAATTTTTGTTTGGCCCTGATGTATTGCGTACGGGTTGTTGATTCTGCCACCCCCAGTATTTCAGAAATTTCTTCATGATCGTAACCTTCCAGCAGGTAAAGTGTGAGCACGGTTCTGTAACCGTGGGGCAATTGTTGAATTGCTTTGATCACCTTAGTCACCTGCATTTGTGTATCCTTCTCGTTGGCTCCCTGCTCCTCGGGCCATTCTTCCACACCCGCTTTTTCCATCTCTATAAAGTCAATTTTTTTCTTCTTGAGCTGGTTAATAGATTTGTTTACCACAATCTGTTTAAGCCATGCCCCAAAGCTGCTTCGGTTTTGAAAGCTTTGAATGTTTCTGAAAGCATCTAAAAAAGCCTCCTGCAAAACATCTTCAGCTTCTGCTGTATTATTCAGAATCCTCAGGCTCGTGTTATACATCGCTTTTGAATAGTGATTGTATAATTCTTTATAGCTCCGGGAATCACCTTGTTTACAACGTTCTACCAAATCAGCGTGCTGGTGTATCGTCGCTGTCAGTTCCAATGAATCAGTTTTATATAAAGACAATAGACCCAAAAGCATGTTGCATGTCTGCTCCAAAAAATTGAAGTTTTTGCCACCCTGCCCCGGGATACCTGGATATCATTAATATATGAATTTCAAGGGAGAAAAGAGAAGGACCCAAACCTTCGCAAAATTATCATGGAGACAAATGGATTTTGCTAACTTCGCCCGGTTCAAAAAAATGAAATATGGCCGCAAGGACTGACTTATTTGTAAGCCCGGATTATTTTGGCGTTGATGAATTATTGACCGACGAACAAAAACTCATCCGCGAATCAGTTAGAACCTATGTAAAAAAGGAAATTTCTCCCATCATTGAGGATTATGCCCAGAAGGCTGAGTTCCCCGAGCAGATTGTTAAACAGCTTGGAGATCTGGGCTGTTTTGGCCCAACCGTTCCAGTGAAATATGGCGGTGGAGGTTTAGACTATATCAGTTATGGTCTCATGATGCAGGAGTTGGAAAGGGGAGATAGTGGGGTAAGATCGACTGCTTCTGTTCAGGGTAGCCTCGTTATGTTTCCCATTTATGAGTACGGAAGCGAAGAACAGCGAAATAAATACCTTCCCAGGCTGGCAAGCGGTGAATGGCTTGGATGTTTTGGTCTCACAGAACCCAACCACGGATCCAACCCCGCCGGAATGCTAACAAATATAAAAGATGATGGAGATCATGTGATACTGAACGGTGCCAAAATGTGGATTAGTAATGCACCATTTGCACAGGTAGCCGTGGTTTGGGCCAAAGACGAGAATGGAGACATCCGCGGACTCATTGTAGAAAGAGGGATGAAAGGCTTCTCAACTCCTACTAGCCACGGAAAATGGAGCCTCCGTGCATCTGCAACCGGAGAGCTGGTGTTTGACAATGTTCGCGTACCCAAATCAAATATTCTTCCAAACGTCAAAGGATTAAAAGGACCATTAAGTTGTTTAACCAAGGCCCGCTATGGTATTGCCTGGGGCGCCGTTGGTGCAGCCATGGATTGTTATGATACTGCCTTGCGATATTCAAAGGAAAGAATTCAGTTCGATAAACCTATTGGCGCTTTCCAGCTACAACAAAAAAAGCTGGCAGAAATGATTACCGAAATTACCAAAGCCCAGTTGTTGAACTGGAGATTGGGTTCCTTAATGAATGAAGGCAAAGCAAGCCCCGAGCAGGTGAGTATGGCTAAAAGAAATGGTTGCGAGATTGCAGCAGATATTTGCAGGCAGGCCCGACAAATGTTGGGAGGTATGGGTATTACAGGCGAATACTCAGTCATGCGCCATATGATGAACCTTGAAAGTGTAATCACATATGAAGGCACTCATGATATTCATTTGCTAATAACAGGAATGGATGTTACCGGTTTTAATGCTTTTAAATAGTCGTTATTTAGCTTATAGTATCACTTTCACTTAATAGTAGTATTTAGATTCACTACTTGTTATTTGCTTATTTCATTAATTTCCTGCCATGAAGTTTTTCCTCCTGGGATTTATGGGTGCCGGAAAGTCACACTGGGGCCGCATTTGGTCGCACCAACATGAGTTGGACTTCTTCGATCTGGACCATGTCATAGAAAAGGAAGCCGGCAAAACCATTGCTCAAATTTTTGACGAAATGGGAGAATCAATATTTCGTGAACTCGAGAAGCATGCTCTTCATCAATTTGAAGGAAGAGATCATTTTATTTTGTCGTGCGGAGGAGGCACTCCATGCTTTTTTAATAATATGTCCTGGATGAATAGCAATGGGATCACTATTTATCTTAAAACCCCAATTGAGGTATTAAAAGAACGCTTAAGAAGAGAACAAATGCACCGACCACTCATAAGTTCTTTCAACGAAGAGCAACTGGATTTGTATATTCGGAGAAAATTAGAGGAACGCGAAAATTATTATAATAAGTCGGCGTTTATTGTTGAATCGGATTTAGTTTCACCAAACACCTTTACCGAAATAGTTAACCGTTATGTATAGGCGATTTTTGCAAATTGGCACAATTTCCGGAGCACTGGCTGTTATCATTGGCGCATTTGGAGCACATACCCTTAAACCCATGATGAGCCCCGATACAATCAACACCTTTGAAACCGGAGTAAGGTATCAGTTTTACCACACTTTTGCATTGCTACTTGCTGCTATTCTTTATCGAAGATCCCCATTTAAATCACTCGAATGGGCAGGAATATTTTTTATTTCAGGAATCATTCTTTTTTCAGGCTCACTATATGCGTTATCTATTTTAGATATTTCAGGAGCTGTTGGTTTGGGAGGAATTGGCGCTATAACTCCTTTGGGGGGCGCGTGCTTCATTGCAGGTTGGATATCGCTTTTTATGGGCGTAAGAAAATCCTCACACGGTTCAAGAAATTCTTCGGGCAATCAGAAATCGGAATAAACTATAGTTCTACTTCCATTGTGGTGATAGTTCCATTATTTTTTTCGATATAAAATCTGCCTACAATACTGTTCATCCTTTTTTTCATGTTGCGCAAGCCATTTCCAAACTGGTTTAGCCGATCCATATCAATGCCAATCCCATTATCATGAATACGAATGAGTAACTGGCCATCCAGACTCACCTGGATATTCACTTCGCTGGCCCGCGAATGTTTCACGATATTATTGAGGGATTCCTTCACTACCAGAAATATATTTCTTCTTTTTACTCCATTCATTTCCAAATGTGGAATGTCTTCGGGCAGGTCCAAATGACAAATGATTGAAGTGTTTTCAAAAAACTCCAGTGCATAACTCCTGATATAAGCGACAAGATTTGCCACGCTGTCATTTGAAGGGCTCATACTCCAAATAATTGCATTCATTTTTCCCAGCAGATCGTTGGCTGAAGTGGAGATCTTTTCAATTTCAGGAATATTTAGTTGCTGCAATCTTTGCTTTGCCAATTCACTCATAAGACGGATAGCAGTCATACCACCACCCAGTTCATCATGCATGTCGGCTGAAATTCTGTTTCTTTCATCCTGCTGCGCCTGAATGATGGCCAACTGTTTTTCAAACTCTCTTTTTTCCTCCTCAAGTTTAAATGCTTCTTCAATTTTGATTTTTTCAATAAGCTCAAGCCTGTTTTTGTAGGTGAGACCGAAGAGAAACAAAATCAATTCAAGTACAATGCCGATATCATAATAAAAAATGGAAGCTGTGAAAATGGACTTCATGATCACATTGAATACGATCAGGCTGAGCGATATCATACCAAAAATTACCAGGGCCAGGTTTCCCCAAACCAGGTAATTCATGAGTCTGTCATTGAGTCTGAATCCAAAAACTACAAAGAGAATTCCTACTCCAAGTATGAAGTATTTGATCGTGTTTTCCAAAACATCGAGGAGAACAATATTCCCTGAAAGAAAATAAAGCGCGGAATACAATACCAGGAATAATAAAAGCAGTCGTTCCGTAAATTTTAAGATAATATCGAGCCTGGGATACTTTAATTTAGTGGAAAGAAAATTCCGTACAAAAGCCACATAAAAAACCACCCCTGTCAGCATCACAACAAAATCAAGATACTCTTCGAAAAAATAGTTGAAGCTGTTGGCTGATTTGTATAAATAGGTTTTCGCAAACAATAATACTGCGGTGCAAAGTGCATAAATGGAATAGTAAAGAAATTCACTTTTTATGGTGAAGAGATAATTTGAGAATGAAAATAAAACCATCATCACCATAATGCCCACTAAAATATAAGTGAGAATATTCAGCTCACGATAGCTCTCGTGTAATACAGTGAGATGTGTGGTAAGATAAGCCGGATTGATGAGCGTTGGCTGCAGAATATTGTTCCTGATTTTCGCAGGATTTAGTTCTACATAAAAAGTTGAACGTTCATGTGGCGCAAGACTTATCCACCTGTATGCCATTCTATCTTCGGTATTGGGAACACTATCTGGTAGCAATGTTATTGGTGCAGCAAAATCTTCTGATTTTTTAAAGATTCGCACTGATTTCATATAATACCCGGGGTAGAAACAAAAAGTACTGAGGCTGTCGGTGGGATTAGTCAACCTGAACCTGAGAAAAACGTAGGAATCATTTAGATTATCTGTAAGTTTTCCTTTCTTAATAATCTTGGGATCCGGACTTCGAAAAATTAAATTGTTTATAGTTTCTGCACTTGAAATCGGAGACCTGGAAAAGGCGATAGAATAACTATCATCAAGCCTGACTGAATTTGGAATTTTTATCTTATCGAACTCAATAGCAAAATCACCGCCGGGTTGTGCAGTTGCGTTCAGCTGAAACAAAATGATGAGGGCGTATATTAGTTTTTTTTCTAGCTGCATTGTTTTAATTAGCAGGTAGATACGGATTCTTCAAATGTAATTTACATTTTTGGCATTTTGTTGGCAAATAAGTTGATATAGCAGCAAAAGGCTATTGTATTTTTATGCCTGTATCTTTGTATATCATTAAAATTCACATAGGTTTGCTTACGCATGGCGAATCGTATCAAAAGCACTAAGTCCAAAGCTCCGAATCCGGAAAAACTCACCAGCGACAAGGCAGAAAAGGTAGACATGAAAAAGCTGGTGAAGGATGAACGTACCCACAAAATCCTGGGCAGCGTACTGCTACTTATTTCCTTCTTTTTATTTATAGCTTTTACTTCGTATCTGTTTACCTGGGCCGAGGATCAGGACAAGGTCAAGCAGAGCTTTTCCAAAATTTTCTTTAGCGGGGAAATCAAGACCGTGAACCTTTTGGGGAATATCGGTGCCTATATCTCGCATCTATTTTTTCTAAATGGTTTTGGACTGGCATCATATTTATTCTGCACCTTCTTTTTTATTGTTGGTGTCAATTTGCTTTTTAAAAGAAAAATATTTTCAATCTGGCGAAATTTCAGGTATGTAATTGTAGGCCTTCTTTTTTTTAGTACTGCACTTGCGTTTGTCACAAAAGGATTAGAATTTCCTTATGGTGGCGAAGTTGGAAATATGGTGAGCAGTTGGTTGATCGGTCTGATTGGCAGGCTGGGAACCGCTGCCGTATTACTGATAGCCGGATTTGCATATTTTATTTGGCGATTTAATCCGGTGTTCAAACTTCCGGCGAGAAAACCAAAGGTTGCAGACAATGATGAAACGGAAAAATTTGTGCCGGTTGATAATTCATTTACCGATGAAGCCAGGCTTTTTGTTGAGGATAGTCTGGAGGCGGATCCAAAAGGCAATACACTTCGACAGGAAGGTGGTGTTCCCCTAAGGCAGGAAAAGACAAATCGTGAACCTTCTGATGGAGGGATGAAATTGATCGAAAAAAATGATGAAAAAAATAAAGCTGCAAAAGATAATGTGGAATTGATTCCTACAATAGCACTGAATGAAAATATTATTCCGAATACAAAGGGAAATTCTAAGAAACAAAAACCGGTTGAAGATCTGGAACTGGAACTAAATCCCATTGAGGAGGATGATGAGCCTGACCTTGATTCGAATGAACTTGGAAAAAGTTGGAACAAACCTGAAGTAGTTACGCCTTATGATCCTATCCTGGATCTGCGGGATTACAAATATCCTTCTCTCGATCTTCTGGAAACTCATGGTAGTGAGAAAATCATTCAGGATCCTGCGGAACTTGAGGCTAATAAAAATCAAATCATCAATACTCTCAAGAATTATGATATAGCCATTCAAAAGATTTCGGC
>PSRI01000144.1 GCA_003175935.1 Bacteroidota bacterium | reverse complement strand
GGCCACTGGCTCAACAATCCTCATGCAGATTGTATCGATTATCAAATCGAATCTGATTTTGCCGGATTGATGAGTCCTGCAATGCCAAATGCCGCATCAGAAATAAGCGATAAAATTGGTCACATTATGAATTATGGAGATGGCTGGTATGGAGGAGTATTTGTAGGGGCCATGTATTCAGTTGCCTTTACAACCAATCATATTCCAACGATAATTTCTGAGGCTCTAAAAACCATTCCGAAGAACAGCGAATTTTATCAATGTATCAGCGATGTTATTGCGTGGCACAATAGATTCCCCAATGACTGGAAATCTACCTGGTTCGAGATTCAAAAAAAATGGGCCAATGATATTGGTTGTCCGGAAGGCGTTTTCGTTCCTTTTAATATCGATGCCAAAGTGAATGCTGCATATGTTGTGCTCGGCCTTTTATATGGCGGAGGCGACTTTACAAAGACTATGGAAATTACAACGCGATGTGGACAGGATGCAGATTGTAATCCTTCAACAGCCGGAGGAATACTTGGGACTGTTTTGGGTTATGATCATATTCCAGCCTATTGGAAGATGGGGTTAAATGAAATTGAGGATATGGATTTCAAATACACAACAATGTCTTTGAATGAAGTCTATTCCATAGGTTTCGATCATGCATTAAAAAATATTACTCGACACGGTGGAAAAATAAATGGTGATAATATTTCAATTCCACTGGAAGCACCGAAGACTGTAAGATTTGAAAAATCCTTTGAAGGTCATTATCCAATTGCAAAAATACCTGTGAGCTGGTCGGAGAAAAAAGATGTTGTGAGTTTCACATTTAATGGAATTGGATTTGTGTTGCGGGGAGATGCGTCTCCCTGGGGAAATGAATCAGATTATGTGTTCAATACGGAGCTTTATCTTGACGGCAAACTTATTGAGTCGCCAAAATTGCCTGTGAGTTATACAACGCGGCGCTACGAATTATGCTGGAAATATCAATTGCCAAAGGGCGAACACAAAGTTGAACTCAGAATTTTAAATCCGTCGGCGGAACATAGTATTCGGGCAGAGGAAGCCATTATTTATTCTGATAAGCCAATTAATGGACTCGAAGCAAATTCTGGTAAGAATTCAAGATGATTCATTAATTACCCAATATAGTTGCCTTATGTTCATCATTGAAACCTACTCACTCGCAGTAATTTTCTGCATTATTACCATGCTTTGCTGGGGTTCATGGGCCAACACCCAAAAGCTTGCATCGTCCAGTTGGAGGTTTGAATTATTCTACTGGGATTATGCCCTGGGAATATTAATCATGTCTTTCATATTTGCGGTTACACTTGGCAGCAATGGAGAAGGTGGAAGAAGTTTTTTTACTGACCTCGCCCAGGCAAATCGATCCGCAGTTGGCTTTGCACTATTTGGGGGAATTGTATTTAACCTGGCTAATATTTTACTTGTTGCGGCCATTTCCATTGCGGGCATGTCAGTCGCTTTTCCAGTGGGAATCGGTATAGCGCTGGCGTTGGGAGTAATTGTAAATTATATTGGGAATCCTGTTGGAAACAGTCTCCTGCTTTTTGGTGGAGTGGCTTTGATCATAATCGCGATATTATTGAACGCTTCTGCTTATAAAAAGGCTAATAAGGGAGCAAGTGCAGTTTCATCAAAAGGGCTTATACTTTCTGTAATTAGTGGTTGCTTAATGGGATTGTTTTACAAATTCGTCGCAGCTTCCATGTTCACTGATTTCCAGGTGCCCGATGCGGGAAAACTAAGTCCTTACACTGCAGTTTTCTTATTCTCGGTAGGAATTTTCTTAAGTAATCTAATTTTCAACACCATTATCATGCGAAAGCCATTCGTTGGTAGTGCTGTGTCTTTTTCAGATTACCTGCATGGCAGTTTCAAAAATCATTTTATGGGAATCCTGGGAGGAATGATTTGGTGTGTAGGTATGTCTTTTAGTATCATCGCTTCAGGTAAAGCCGGTCCAGCAATCTCATATGGCCTGGGACAGGGTGCCACCATAGTTGCAGCACTTTGGGGCATTTATGTTTGGAAAGAATTTAAGAATGCCCCTCCGGGCACAAATCGGATTTTGATGCTCATGCTATTATTATATGGAGTCGGACTGGCTTTAATTATTCTTGCCAGGAACGCCTAAATGAATATGATAAGAGATATTTAAATGCAATTCGCAGGAAATTAAAAATATTGCTACTTTTAGAGACTGCAACTGCTTTGAGAAAATTTCTAGCCATATTATTATTATTTATTCAGGCGTACAATTTAGTAGGCTACCGTTTTGTATTTGATCTCCTTGGGAGACAGGCTAACGAACGGATGGTGCAGAGGCTGGATAAGGCCCAGTATAATGATGCAGACCTTGTTGAAGTAAAAGTTCCCTTGCTACTCCCGTATTTTTATAGTTGGAAGGATTACGAAAGATTCGATGGAGAAGTCGAATTCAATGGAGTTCATTATAATTATGTAAAGAGAAAAGTATCCAATGACTCTCTCATATTACTTTGCATTCCGAATATTCAAACAGCAAAAGTCGAACAGGGTCAGCAGGATTATTTCAGGTTGATTAATGATGTTCAGAACAATGGTGCTTCAAAAAAAGAAAGCCCTTCTTCTATAGTATCTAAATTTTTACTTTCGGATTACCATCCCCGCACGAGCGATTTATCACTGACAAAATTGTCAGAAATCTCATTCACTTTTTCTAAAATCTGGAGTGAATCTCTTCGGTCAACAGATTTCCTTCATTATCCAGGTCAGCCACCAGAGTCTAACTCTTAAGTCGCAATTCCTAAAACAGTTATCAGCTTATCGATTTAACTGGCAACAGTATTAGTTGAAGCAATTCAAATGGTTTGAATTATTTCGGCTATACATTAACGTATGTCGTGTCTGATTCTGAGCTGAATTTCCTTTTCTAAAATTATTTTACATGCCATACATCAAACTGGAAGAGCATTTACCGGGTATAACCGGGTTGCTTGAATATCGCCAGGATTCTGCTGCTCCCATCCGCGAGCTTACTCAATTTCTGCTTCGTGGACCTAACACTTTAACCGAAGGTGAGCGGGAACTCATTGCTACGATTGTTTCAAGCAGGAATGAGTGTAAGTTTTGTACAGCTGCTCATACAGCAGCGGCTGATATGCTTTTGGGTGAGCAAGAAACTTCAAAAAAAATTAAAGAAGACATTTCTACTGCCCCTGTAACCGCAAAAATGAAAACCCTGCTCACTATTGCTGCACAGGTGCAGGAGAGCGGGAAGAGCGTGACAGCAGAATCCATCAGCAAAGCAAAAGAAGCAGGCGCAACAGATATTGAGATTCATGACACCGTTTTGATTGCAGCATTGTTTTGTCTGTATAATCGATACGTGGACGGCCTTGCAACAGTAACACCCACTGATCCCAATTTTTATCAGGGCCTGGCAGATAGAATTGTAAACAATGGCTATAACCGACTCAAACAGGGTTACGATCACTTAAAAAAATAACAATGAACAAATCTGACTCTGAAAAAATCAGGAGCTATCATGTAATTCTTTTTGTGATTTGTTTCCTGGGAACCGCTTTAGCAGGAACTGTTTCTACTTTGATGGCCGTATACTTGCCGGTCGCAGTTAAAGAACTCCTTGGAGAAACTGATGCGGGGAACCTGAATAATATTAGCGCTTACATTAGCGCGGTATTCATTTTTGGTGGATCAATTGGTGGTTTTATTGCCGGAATGATTGGAGACAGATGGGGAAGAAAAACTTCGGTGATTTTTTCAATTGGTTGTTATAGCATTTTCACCATTCTCACAGGGATCATGTCTTCCTGGCAGGAAGTTGTGGTTTGTAGATTTTTTAGTGGATTTGGATTAGGCGGAGTATTGGTATCTACAACTACAATTATGATTGAAGAGTGGCCCCAAAAAACAAAAGCCATTTTCCTTGGCATATTATCGATTTCAATTCCCGTGGGAATTTTCTCTGCGGGTGCCATTGAATATCTCATACCCTCATGGAGGAAAGGTTTTCAAATAGGAATACTGCCACTGATTGTAGCGCTCATTTCAATGTGGTTGTTGAAGGAATCTAATAACTGGGAAAAATATAATGAAGAACGGATCCTGGAGAAAAGGGAAAGAAAAAATTTATTTGCGTCGGATTTTCGATTCAATCTACTCATTGGATCAATCATTTTCGGCACGATGCTGATTGGACTGTGGGCCATTTTTTCCTGGCTTCCAACCTGGATTCAAACACTCATTGTATCAGGCGACGGCCAAAAAGAAAGGGGACTTAGCATGATGATGCTTGGAATGGGAGGATTGATCGGAGGATTTTTATCTGGCTGGCTCATGAACGCAATTGGAATATATCGATCACTTATCCTCTGTTTTGCTGCCAGCGCGATTCTTTCGTTTGTATTATTTAAAACGAATTCGACTTTCAGTTATCTAATTCTAATCGAAATCGGCATAATGGCATTATTCTTTGGCGCGAGCCAGGGGGTGCTTTCAGTTTATATTCCGAATCTCTTTCCCGTAAATATCAGAAGCACCGCTACAGGTTTTTGTTTTAACACGGGCCGGGTCGTAACAGCAATTGCCGTTTTGTTTATCGGTTTTCTCGTAAGCTTTCTTGGGGGTTACGGAAATTCTTTGCTCATTTTTTCATCGGTCTTCGCCATTGGCTTGTTAGTTATTCTTTTCACAAAACAAAATAAATCTTCCACTGATCCTTTGCCAGACAAAACTAATTCTGAGCTGGCAGATGAGTCAGCGATTATTTAAAAATATCAAACCCAAAAAAATGGCACATATAAATGTTGAAGAGGGAGTACCGGGAATCAGGAGTCTTGCTTTATTCAGACCAGAAACCGGAAAATCCTTATACGCGCTCGCGCAGGTTCTTCTTCGGGGAGAATCTCCACTATCAGAAGCGGAACGTGAACTCATTGCCGCTTACGTTTCCGGCAGAAACAATTGCAGGTTTTGTATGAGTAGTCATGCTGCAGCAGCAAGATGTTTATATGGCGAAGACTCAAATGTAGTTGATGAAGTTCTTAATGATATGGACCACTCCTCGACAAGTGCTAAAATGAAATCCCTGCTTCGAATTGCAGGGCAGGTTCAAATACTGGGAAAGGAAGTCACGGATGCCGATATTCTAAATGCAAGATCGTATGGAGCAACTGATCGCGAAATCCACGACACAGTTTTAATTGCAGCTACATTCTCCATGTTTAACAGGTACGTTGATGGATTAGCAACATTTACACCTACTGATGAATCGGAATATAAAGCAATGGGAGAAAGATTAGCAGAGAAAGGATACGTACAACCGAAAACTCAGGCTTAATAAATTAAAATTTCAGCTATGCCACATATTGATTTCAAAAATGATTTGCCGGGAATAAGAAGTGCAATGGCGTTCAGACCAGAGACCGCAGGTCCATTAAACCAGCTCGCTCAAATTCTCCTTCGGGATGAAAATGGTTTGAGCCGTGCAGATCGTGAATTGATTGCGACTCTTGTTTCCTATCGTAATGACTGTTTCTATTGTCATAATTCTCACGGTGAAATTGCCTGCATTTACCTGGATGGCGACCGAAATCTGGTAAATCAGGTGCGGCAAAATTTTGAGACGGCAGAAATATCAGAAAAATTAAAAGCGCTACTGAATATCGCAGCCAAAGTTCAAAATAGCGGCAAGGATGTTAATGAAGCAGATATTGAACGGGCAAAAAAACATGGGGCCAGCGATGTAGAAATCCATGATACAGTTTTAATAGCTGCAGCTTTTTGCATGTTTAACAGATATGTGGATGGACTGGCAACTTATGCGCCAACTGAAATGGATTCATATCCGGTTCGCGCAAAACAAATTGCCGAGAATGGGTATGGAACGCATGTTTATTCTCAGAATCAACCAAAGTGAATTCGCAAACAAAATACACTCACAATTAATAACCGAAACCAATTACAAAACAAAAACCAGAATCAATGAGAAGATTGATACGGCTCAAAGTGATACTGCTATTTGCAATTTTATTACCCACTTTGATTTTAGCCCAAACCAAAACCATTACCGGCAGGATTGTAGACGCAGGCGGCAATCCGGTTCCGGGAGCCAGCATTTTAATCAAACAAACCAATCAGGGTACCTCTACTGATGCAGACGGAAAATTTTCTTTGTCCATCCCTGCCAACGCCAGTATTGTGATAAGCAATACCGGATACAAATCACAAACCATTAGTGCAAATAACTTTAGCCCGGAGATGGTAGTGAAACTGGAAGAAGACGTTGCGCGACTGGAAGAAGTAGTTGTAACGGGTTTGACCACAAATGTTAAAAGAAGAAATCTGGCGAATTCTGTTGCAACTCTTTCAAGCAAGCAGTTGGATGGAATTGCACCTGCTCAAACATTTGACGCAGCCATAAACGGAAAAATTTCCGGCGCTTACATAAATGCCAATACCGGTGCGCCAGGTGGTGGTATTTCTGTAAAATTAAGAGGTGTTACATCAGTTTACGGTAACACACAACCGCTATATGTTGTTGATGGTGTATTTATGGACAACACTGCAACTTCAGCAGGATTGAATGCAGTAACATCAGCAGCTGCGGGAGGAAATTCATCCACGCAGGATAATCCATCGAATCGTATCGCTGATCTTCGTCCGGAAGACATTGAAAACATCGAGATTTTGAAAGGTGCTTCAGCAGCCGCAATCTATGGTTCAAAAGCAGCAGCCGGCGTAATTATCGTTACAACCAAAAGGGGCCACCAGGGAAAAACCAAGGTCACTTTTTCACAAGACCTGGGTTTTGTAAAGGTTAGAAAATTATTAGGCACTCGTCCGCTAAGTGAAGAAGTTGTGCAAATGCAGGGTTGGGATCTTGATGAATACAAAGCAGCCGTTGCTGCCGGAAAAATTTATGATTATGAAAAAGAAATGTATGGTGAAACTGGTTTCACTACTAACAGTGTATTAAGTATGACTGGCGGTGGAGAAAAAACGAGTTTTTATTTTTCTGCAGGTCATAAAGATGAAGATGGCATCATCGCAAGAACAGGATACAAGAACACCAGTTTGCGTTTAAATCTCGATCACCGTTTGAGCGATGCAATTAAATTTAACATCAGTACCAACTATATCAATTCATCATCCGACAGGGGATTGACTGGTAATGACAATGCAGGTGTGACTTATGGTATTGCTTTATCATCTACGCCAGGATTCACCGAATTGCATCCTGATGCAAATGGTGTTTATCCAAGAAATAAATACGCAGCATCTAACCCCATTGAAACAAGGGATAAAATAACGAATAACGAATCTGTAAATCGTTTCGTTACAGGTGCAACATTAGATATTACGCTTTTGAAAGGAATTAAATCTTACACAAAAGTTATCGCCAGAGGCGGATTTGACTTTTACAACCTGGTGACCAATGCACAGTTCCCAAGCTCACTGCAATTCCAGACTGTAAACAAAGGGACTTCGATCCAGGGCTTTACAAAAAATCTAAACACAAACTACATTCTCTCCCTGGTGAATAATTACAACCCTTCTGAAAAATTGTCTTTCACCAC
>PSRI01000259.1 GCA_003175935.1 Bacteroidota bacterium | reverse complement strand
ATGGTCATTAATTTTTTTGAGACTTACCGTGGATTTTGAATTCCCAATGTTTTGGTACCTGATATACTGAATGCTCTTACTGAATATTTGCGGAACGCCAGATCCTGACAATTTAATTTCATTCGTTTGTTCCTGGCCATATGAACAAAAGCCCAATCCAATCTCCATTAAGAAGCATAATGCAGAAATTCCTTTCAGGCTGAGTCTAACGTTTAGGTGCATACGAAGAATAGATGGTTAATTATATTTCCAGCCCCCCCTTTATCTGCCATATTTTTTTGGGCGGATATATCCGTAGAAACTGATATTTTCTCTGCTATTGCTCATAACCATAATACTTGCATACCCTGCAGATGAAATATGAAGCGACATTTGATTGGTACTCGTCACGTCCTTTGGTTTTATTGTTATGTCCCATGACCCCTTTTTGCCATCTTTCTTTTCGTAGGAAAAATCAGTCGTTTTGAAAGTTATTCCTCCGCCAGTGCCGCCGATATCCGCTGTAAATGCCTTGCCGTAATATGGAAGGTCGGCAATCAATGAATCCTTTCTCACTTTTAATGTATAATCCGAAGTCAGTTGCAAAGTCCGACCTCCGGTGGGAATTGCAGATTGTGCCACAAAATCATAATCCTGAGACTCTACCAGTTGCCTGATGAGCGAGTCCTGCTTTGCCTGCTTCTCAGCCTTGGTTTCCTTTTTAGTTTCCTGTGAAAATGCAGACATTGAAACCATTGCAAAGATTATTGCTATGAATAGGAATTTTTTCATAATAATACATTTAAAAATTAATGTCAATTTCTATGATTATATACAAGACTGAATACAAAAACGTCATAGACTCAAAACCCTTAATTTTGCACCCACTATGACAGTAGAACAACTCAAATCTATGAGGGACCGCGTTCAGGTCCTGGGGAGGTTTCTTTGACGTCGCAAATCGCCGAGACAAAATTGCGAGTGATAAGCAATTAACGCTGAGTCCTGGTTTCTGGGACGACAATTCGCGTGCCACTCAGATCCTTAAAGACATCAAACTCAATGAATTTTGGTTAAAGTTATATGAAGATGTGCACACATCGGTAGAAGACTTTGCCGTCCTCTTCGAATTTTGGAAAGCAGGTGAAGGTTCAGAGGAGGAAGTAAGATCGGCTTATGACGAAGCGCTTCGAAGGATTGAAGAGGTGGAATTCAAAAGTACCCTCAACCAGCCTGAAGACGAACTACCAGCGGTTATGCAGATCAATAGCGGTGCAGGTGGAACGGAAAGCCAGGATTGGGCTGAGATGTTAGCAAGGATGTACAGAATGTATGGAGATAAGCAGGGCTGGAGCGTCACAGAACTGGATTGGCAGGAAGGAGATGGTGCCGGAATTAAATCCGCCACGCTTCAATTTGACGGCCCTTTCGCCTATGGCTTCCTGAAAGCTGAAAGCGGAGTCCATCGGCTGGTTCGGATTTCTCCATTCGATAGTAATGCCCGCAGACATACTTCGTTTGCTTCCGTTTATGTTTATCCGTTAGTAGATGATTCAATAGAAATTGAAGTGAGTCCGGCAGACCTGGAATGGGAATTCTATAGAAGTGGTGGAAAGGGTGGACAAAACGTAAACAAAGTAGAAACAGCCGTTCGACTCAAACACATTCCTTCAGGAATTGTTGTAGAATGTCAACAGGCACGTACCCAGGGTGAGAACCGTGAGAAGGCACTCAAAATGCTGAAAAGCCGATTGTATGAAGAGGAACTTAGGAGGAGAGAAGCCATAAAAAATGCTTCGAACGCATCCAAGAAAAAAATTGAATGGGGATCTCAAATCAGATCCTATGTTTTTCATCCTTATAAAATGATTAAGGATCACCGCACAGAATATGAAGTAGGAAATGTGCAGCCTGTAATGGATGGTGAACTCGATGGATTTATCAAAGCTTATCTCATGATGGAAAAAGAGTCTGTGAGCAATTAAAAAATTGAATTATGGCCTGGGTGTTTCTCATACTTGCTAGTATATGCGAAATCGCATTTGCGGGCTCATTGAAGCTTACTCAAAACTTCACAAATATTAAGTGGACAGTCTTTTTTGTGCTGTTTTATATTTTAAGTGTGATACTTCTGAACCGTGCTGTAAAAGAGATTCCAATTGGGACCGCCTATGCGGTTTGGACAGGAATTGGTGCCGCAGGCACTGTGTTAATTGGAATTCTGTATTTCAAAGAACCGTATCCTTTCTGGCGAATTTTTTTCTTATCAACGTTGGTTCTTTCCATTGTAGGATTGAAACTCGTTTCAAAATAATATTCAAACACTATTACAATTAATATTCAGAAAACATGAGTCTAGGTCATTTTCATTATCCGCTTCCGGCCAATGAGCCGGTACTGGGTTATGGCCCGAATAGCAGGGAAAAAGAAACTTTGAAAAGCGTGCTGGCAGAATTGAAGAAATCAACTGTTGACGTGCCGATGTTTATTGGCGACAAAGAAGTGCGCACCGGAAAGAAAAAAGAGTTACGTCCACCACATGAAATTGCACACCTGCTGGGACATTACCATGAAGGAGATGAAAAACATGTAGAGCAAGCCATAGCAGCGGCACTGAATGCTAAAGAATCCTGGGCCGCAATGTCCTGGGAAAACAGGGCACACATCTTTTTGAAAGCCGCTGATTTAATGGCGACGAAATACCGTGCCTACATGAATGGCACAACCATGCTGGGCCAAAGTAAAAATGCTTACCAGGCAGAAATTGACAGTGCTTGCGAACTCATAGATTTTTTGAGATTTAATGTTCACTATCTGAGTGAAATTTATAATCAACAGCCCGTCAGCAGTGCAGGTATTCATAACCGTATGGAATGGCGACCCCTTGAAGGATTTGTCCTGGCAATCACGCCTTTTAATTTTACTGCCATAGGAGGAAACCTTCCCACGTCGGCGGCAATGTGCGGCAATGTCGTAGTCTGGAAACCGGCACACACTCAGATTTTTTCTGCTCAAATGTTTATGCGCATTTTAAAAGAAGCCGGCCTTCCGGATGGAGTTATTAATTTGATTTATGTGGATGGTCCGACCCTTGGCAACAAAGTATTTACTCACCCTGATTTTGCCGGAATACATTTTACGGGATCAACGGGCGTGTTTAATCATATTTGGAAGACCATTGGAGAAAATATTTCGAAATACCGCTCTTATCCAAGAATTGTAGGTGAAACGGGAGGTAAGGACTTTGTACTTGCACATAAATCAGCGGACCCGGATGTAGTAGTTACAGCATTGTTAAGAGGAGCTTTTGAATACCAGGGGCAGAAATGCTCTGCTGCTTCAAGGGCATACATACCATCAAATATTGCAGAGGAAGTTAAAAAGAAACTGGTAGCCGGTGTAAAAAGTTTCAAAATGGGAACTGTGGAAAATTTTACCAACTTCATCAATGCTGTAATAGATGAAAACAGTTTCGACAAGATAAAAACTTATATAGATAATGCTAAAAAAGATCCAAAAGCTGAAATACTTGTAGGTGGGAAATGCGAGAAGAAAGAAGGATATTTTGTTCAACCAACAGTAATTGAAGCGAAGAGCCCCAATTATGTCACCATGTGCGAAGAGATTTTTGGCCCGGTTTTGACAATATATGTGTACCCGGCAAATAATTTCGACAAAGCCATCTCATTAGTTGATACCACCTCACCATATGCCCTTACAGGTTCGGTGATTGCCCGCGATAGATCGGCAATAGAATTGGCTACTGTGAAACTTAGAAATGCTGCGGGTAATTTTTATATCAATGACAAACCAACAGGTGCTGTTGTGGGTCAACAGCCTTTTGGAGGAGCAAGAGCATCAGGTACAAACGATAAAGCAGGAAGCATGCTTAATCTTTATCGCTGGCTAAGTGCGCGAACAATTAAGGAAACTTTTAATCCACCCATACATTATGCATATCCTTTCCTTGCTGAAAAATAGCAATGAATAAAAAATTAAAATCAAAAGGATCTCTGCATGGGATCCTTTTTTTTGTTTTTACGTAATTATAAATGAAGTGGCAATCTTTACACGACATAAAATATTCTGGCTCGTCATCATTTTGCTTGCGATAGGGGGCGCAGGTTTATATTGGTATTTGAAGAATAGAAAACTGGAGGATTTTTCAGGAGTAATTAAAGATAAACTTAAAGAAGTTGTTGCAAAAGCCTCGGATAGCCTTTACATTCTTGACTACGACAAGCTGGATATTGACCTGGTAAAATCGCAGATATCCCTGGTAAACCTTCATTTGCATGCCGACAGCTCCCGTTACCACTTTCTGGTAAGCGAAAAACGGGCGCCCGACGACGTCATTGAAATAAAGCTAAAGGCTTTGATCGTTGATGATATAACACCTGCCGAAATTTTGGTAGACAAAATGATTGATCTAAAATCGCTTTATGTAAAAGAACCCGAAATCTTAATTTTCCATAGACCACAGGCATATAATACGAAACTTCACTCTGTTAATTACAATAATCTTTATCAACATATTTCGTCGGATTTTAAAAAAATTGCAGTAGGTGATATCTGGTTCAGAAATGTAAAATTTTCATATCACAACTTTACAGAAAAGGAAAAAGTATCCCAATTCAAAGACGTGGATTTCAGGTTCGCGCAATTACTCATAGATTCGACTGCACATCTCGATTCACTTAGATTTATGTATGCAACCAATTGTGCCATTACAATACCTGAATATGAAATTCGGACCGCCGATAGTATGTACCGGGTGAAATTGAAAGATACCAAAATAGAAACAAGAGGAGGGAAAATGTTTGTCGACACCCTTGATATAAATCCAAGGTTCAGCGAAGAAGAATTTGCAAAAATTAAAGGGCACCAGGAGGACAGACTGACATTCAAAATTGAAGGAATCAAACTTTCTAATATGAACTGGTATGGATTACTCCAGGATTCCAGGATACAGGCCGATTCAATTTCTGTAAAGCAGGGAAATATCAGGGTATATGCAAACAGAACTCTGGAACCCAAGCCCGGAAACAGGTTGGGCACATACCCCAATCAATTACTCATGAAACTTAAGGTACCCATTGGCGTTAGGAGAATACGATTGAACAAAATAGATTTGGTTTACAGGGAAAAAAGCAGAAATACCGGGCTCACAGGCGAAATTAAATTTCCTGAAGCCACAGCTATTATTGACAACGTTGTAAATGATCCTGAATCTATTCACAAAAACCATATCTTAAAAGTAGATACCAAATCATCTGCTCCCGGCGAAGGTTCATTGAGAGCAGTTTTTGAATTTGATCTTGCAAATGCAAAGGCCGGCCTGTTTAGGGTAAGTGGTTCGGCTAACAATCAAATTCTTTCAACTATGAATGCTGCATCAAAAAATTTAGGTATGGTCACATTTGATTCTGAAGCAACAATTCCGCACCTGCAATTTGACATCAGGGGTAATGAATTGAGCGCGACTTCAACAGTCCAGGCAAATTATCGGAACCTAAAACTTACGATGTTTAAGCAGGACAAACTGGGTGATAGTTTGACAAAAAAAACCGTCATAAACCTTCTTTCATCTTTATTCGCGAAAAAAGATAAAGATGGAGTGCCTGCCACGGTTCATGTTCAAAGGGACATTTATAAATCGATTTTTAATTTGCTTTGGAAATCTATATTCGAAGGCACTAAAGCTTCTTTGGGAATCAAGAAATGATGCTATTTTTATAAAAATTTATTTTTTGAAGACGATTTTAACTCCGGAAGAATTATCAATCACTATAAAAAGGTTAGCCAGGCAAATTCTTGAAGACAGATTTTCTGATCTTAACAATTTGGCCATAATTGGAATCCAGCCAAGGGGGATTCACTTTTCCAACAGGATTGTTGAGGAAATGAGAAGTCTCGCAGGAGCTTCCCAAATTCAATACGGGAAACTCGATATCACTTTTTACAGGGATGATGTAAGGTCGGAACTACACAAAGCCAATCAAACTGATATTCCGTTTTCAATTGAGAACAAGAATGTGGTGCTGATGGATGATGTATTGTATACAGGTAGAACAACCAGGGCCGCAATGGATGCTCTAATGGATTATGGCCGACCAGCCAGAGTAGAATTATGCGTACTTATAGATCGACGCTTTAGCAGGGAATTTCCAATTCAACCCGACTATTGCGGAAAGGCGATCGATTCCATAAACTCCCAAAAGGTTAAAGTAGAGTGGGAGAAAGAAGAAGTTGTATTATATTAATTTTAGAGATGATTCGATATGATTTTAGGTTTTGGTATTTGCACATATAAACTATAATTTCGCATCCTAATGCAACTCAGTACAAAACATCTGTTGGGCATTAGAGACCTCAGTCCAGGCGATATTCAACTCATTTTAGATACAGCCACACAGTTTAAGGAAGTTTTACAAAGACCCATCAAAAAGGTTCCAAGTCTTCGCGACGTTACGATAGTGAACCTGTTTTTTGAAAGCTCCACCCGAACCAGGATTTCATTCGAACTGGCCGAAAAAAGACTCAGCGCCGATACCATTAATTTTACCAGCAGTGGTTCATCCGTTTCAAAGGGAGAAACCTTATTGGATACGGTGAATAATATTTTGTCCATGAAGGTGGATATGGTAGTTATGCGTCACAGTGCCAGCGGTGCTCCTCATTTTCTGGCCAAGCATATTCCTGCAGCTATTGTAAATGCTGGAGATGGAATCAATGAACACCCCACACAGGCGCTCTTAGATGCATTTTCAATGCGTGAAAAAAAGGGTAAACTTGAAGGACTTAAAGTTGTTATTGTTGGAGATATCATGCATTCCCGGGTTGCGCTTAGTAATATCCATCTTCTTAAAAAGATGGGTGCCGAAGTAATGGTAGCTGGTCCGCCCACCCTGATCCCCAAATACATGCAGCAGGCTTTTGATGTAAGAGTGGAATACGATATTAAGAAAGCTCTTAAATGGTGCGATGTTGCGAATGTTTTAAGGATTCAGTTAGAGAGGCAAAACCAGGTTCTTTTTTCTTCACTACGAGAATACAATCTGGCTTTTGGTATCAGTAAAAATTTGCTCGATTCTCTTGACAAAGAGATCCTGATCATGCATCCCGGCCCAATTAATCGGGGTGTTGAACTGGATAGTGATGTTGCAGATTCGAAACAATCCATCATATTGCAGCAGGTAGAAAATGGAGTGGCCACACGAATGGCAGTTTTGTATTTGCTGGCAGGAGGAAGGGAGTTGAGCAGTCAGAACTAATGTCATTAATTTTTTCCGAAGAATTGACATTGGACTTATGTTCACCGGCAATTTGAAATTTCTTCATCAGTAACCATTCCGTTTATGCAACGAAAAGCTTTATTTCCCGGTACGTTCGATCCAATTACAATTGGACACCTGGATATCATTAATCGTTCCCTGCCTCTTTTTGACAAATTGATCATTGGAATTGGAAGCAATGCGTTGAAGGTTTCGATGTTTACTGAGGAACAGCGACTGGACTGGATCAATGAAATTTTTAAGGATGAACCGAAGGTACAATGTTTGATTTATGAGGGTCTGACAGTTGAATGCTGCAAGGAGGTAGGTGCCAATTTTATTCTTAGAGGCATCAGGTACGTGAACGATTTTGAATACGAGAAAGCCATAGCAGATATGAACCGTAGCCTTGATCCCAATATTGAAACCGTCTTCCTCACCTGCCTTCCACAATACACATCTGTTGCGTCTACGCTTGTCCGTGATGTAATCAGAAATGGTGGTAATGCCGCCCCATTCTTACCTAAACCAGTTGTGAAATTTTTGAAATCGAAGCCTTATGCCAGGCCCTGAACCAATTCAGGCAAGAACTCCGGACGCATGAACCACGTCAATTATAGAGGGGAAAGTGTTGTCAAGCTTCTTCTTCAGATTTTCAGGAGCCACCCATTGAATTTCACGGATATCTTCCTCCAGCTGAGGTTCCAGTTTTTGATTTGAATCTGAAGCCATGTTGTACCAGTACGATTCCTTCAAAAGGTGCTTCCCATATTCATCGTAGGTATGATATGTAGTAATTAAATGAGATTGTAGTTTTAATTTCCTGATTCCTGTTTCTTCTTTTACTTCCCTCAAGGCACAGTCTTCAATGGTTTCTCCTTTGTCTCTTTTTCCTTTAGGCAAATCCCAAAACCCCCTTCGGAATATCATCAGGATTTCTTCTTTTTCGTTCTTCACAAGACCACCACCGGCCTGCAGCACTGTAAAATGCTTCCAAAACGACTTCTTAAGCTTTTCCAGATCCTCATTCCATAAAATGCCAGCATGGAAGTCTGGCTTTTTTATTTCGTGTAATAACGATTTAATTGCAGGTCCTGTTATTTCGTCAATAAAAATAGCATCGGGATGATGGAGGTATTCATGGATCATGGAATCCACTTCATCACAAAGGAAGACAGGCTTATTTCCAAAGTAGATTTTTATATACATCAGCCAGGTTTAAGAGAGAGGATCTTTTCACTACTTTCGCATCATGACGAATGAAAAAGCAGTAGCCGAAAAGCTTTTACAAATTAATGCTATCCGCTTAAATCCCCAACAGCCTTTCACATGGGCATCGGGCTGGAAGAGCCCCATCTATTGCGATAACCGCAAAACTTTATCTTTTCCTTATTCCAGAGATTTTATTAAATCGGAGTTATGCAACCTGATTTTTGAATCATTTCCAGAAGCAGAATGGGTGGCCGGAGTTGCAACCGCAGGAATTGCCTGGGGAGCTATGGCAGCTGACCAGCTAAAACTTCCTTATATCTACGTAAGGCCAAAGCCCAAGGAACACGGACTTGGCAATCAAATTGAAGGTTATTTCGAAAAAGGAAAGAAGGTTGTTGTGGTAGAGGACCTGATTTCAACCGGAAAGAGTAGCATACAGGTATGTGAAGTACTTCAAAAAGAAGGGCTGGAAGTATTAGGTCTGGTTTCAATTTTTACATATGGATTTGATATAGCCACGGAAGCATTTAATAAAGCTGGAATTCCTTTTAAGTCTCTGACCAATTACGATACGTTAATTCCTCTGGCAATTGAGAAGGGAATTGTAAGCAAGGAGCAGGAAAATACGTTGTTAAATTGGAGAAAAGACCCATCCAACTGGAATGTTAGTAGCGTAAATTTGTAATAAATAAATTGAGCATATGAAAAAGATTTCATTGATCCTTATCCTGATGACAGGACTCATGACTGGCCTCTCAGCGCAGTCAAAAAAGGCCGTGACGGTAAAGATTCAAACACCAACTGTTCAGTGCGAAGAATGTAAAAAGAGAATTGAAGACTATATGAAGGCTGAAGATGGAGTGGCTAAAATTGTTGTGGATTATAAGAGGAAAGTGGCGACGGTTACTTATTTGCCAGACAGAACGAATATTGAAAATGTCAAAACTGGCATTGCAAACGCGGGGTATGATGCAGATGATGTGAAAGCAAATGAAGATTCTTACAAAAAATTGCCAACCTGCTGCAAGAAAACTGAAGATGGTGGCGGTCACGCCAGGCAATAAATTCTGAATATGAAGCCGTCGGATTTTCCGACGGTTTTTTTTGACTTTTTCTGTATCCCGAAACTATCTCCGCAATAATTCTGTCGGCTGTTTGCCCTCGTAGCTTATTTTCCTCTTTACAAAAAATCCTGATTTACCCGCTTTAATTACCCCATCCACTTTTACCGTAACTGAATCTTTCAGGGCCAGATTCATCGCATTGCTCATCACATTTTTCATGTCCAGATTTACGGTCGCGGGAAGCGCAAATGTGTCCATCGCCGGAATATTAATCAGCGTGTCGATAACTGAATGTCCCAGGAAATGATTGTCGACATAAATATCAAGGTCAGCCGATTTAAATTTCAAATTCGCTTTGTTAGGATTGTAGCAATACACATCGAGGGTCATTACCGACTGTGAAGTGCCAAGTGATAAAACCTTCACGTTATCGAATCTCACGAGCTGAGGTTCTGTGATAGAAGTGCAGGCAGTAAAATGGACCGCTAAAATGCCGAGGCTGATCAACACGATTTTTGTCTTCATTTTTCAAGGATTCAACTGCAATATAAGTGCTGTTCAAAAATGGTAGAAAAATTCCCTGTTTTTTGGGAATTATATACCATTTCCCACAAGACTTTATAACAGATTAAAACACTAGGAATTAAGACTTTGTTCTTGGAG
>PSRI01000050.1 GCA_003175935.1 Bacteroidota bacterium | reverse complement strand
GAATTGGTAGACGCGTCAGACTCAAAATCTGGTATTGGCAACAATGTGCAGGTTCGATTCCTGTTCTGGGCACTAAGTCGAAAGGTTTCTTTCGGCTTTTTTATTATACAACTGTTTATTAATTCTATACTGTATATTGCCCGGATAAAGTCAGGATAATGGTCAAAATCGGATTAATTCGGGAAGGAAAAATACCGGCCGATAACCGTGTCGCCCTCACCCCACCACAGTGTAAATGGATCCATAAAAATTCCAATGAAATTAAAATCATTGTTGAAGCTTCACCTACTCGCTGTTATACCGACAAAGAATACGAATCAGCCGGCGTTGAAATCACCAATAATCTTAATGATTGCGATATACTTCTCGGAATAAAAGAAGTTCCGATTGAAATGCTGATCCCCAATAAAACGTACCTGTTTTTCTCCCACACCAAAAAGAAACAACCCTATAACCAGGCGATGTTTCGCAAAATCCTGGAAAAGAAAATTACGCTTATCGATTACGAATGTCTCACGCATGATGACGGACAAAGAATTCTTGGCTTTGGATTTTTCGCGGGAGTGGTGGGCGGACATAACGGAATCATGGCCTACGGTAAAAGAACTGGTCAGTATGATTTGGGAAGAGTCTATGTTCAAAAAAATCTCCAGGAACTGGTGCACACTTATTTCGGACTTAAACTTCCACCAATTAAGGTGGCAGTAACGGGATCGGGTAGGGTAGCGCATGGGATTCTTGAAGTAATGAACCTTCTCGGAATAATCGAAGTGGAACCAGATGTTTACTTACAAAAGGAATTTGCATATCCCGTCTTCACTCATTTGAAAGGTGCAGATCTTTATCGCCATAAGTCCACCGGAGTTTATATCCGCGAAAATTTTCACGAAAATCCTGCGCAATACGATTGCATTTTTCAGCCCTATACAAAAGCAACAGATATTCTAATGAATGGCATTTATTGGGATACGGATGTACCCCGACTTTTTGAATGGGAAGAGCTGGCCAAACCTGATTTCAGAATTCAAACTATTGCTGACATCACCGATGATAAAAATGGTTCTATACCATGTAATCTGGGAGATCACTCAATGGAAGATCCGGTTTACGGAGTAGATAAAATTTCCAGGAATAAAACTGCACCTTATCTAAAAAATTCAGTTGATATCATGGCAGTCGGTAACCTTCCAAACGAGTTGCCTCGTGATGCTTCAAGATATTTTGGTGAACAACTGATCAAATATATTCTCGAAGAACTCATGAAAGGCGGGAGTGTAATGGTAGATCGCGCTACCATAGTTAAGAATGGAAAAATTACAGCAACATTCGATTATCTTAAAGAATACGGCGGCGTTTAAAACTAGCCTTATCGACCGAACATGTTCGAATGAAATCGTAACTGAACAAAATAATATTTACGGTTATACAGCAGTCTAGCATCTTAGTAGGGACAAAATAAATTAAAATCTCATTGCGACTCGAAAAGAAAATCACGAGTTTTGTCACCATGCGCTTGTTTCTATCTTTTATTTGAAATTGAACAAATGATCATCTTACAAATGCAAATAATAATCCTTCAACAAATCCACAAATTCAGGGCTGTATTTTCCTGCCTCTCCCTGGATTGTCAATTCATGCGAAGCAACGGGATCAACTTTTAATCGCGTAAAATGCAATATCGATCTGAAAAAATTATGTTTAGGGCTTTGCCGCACAAATAATTTTTCCGAAAGATGAAACCCTTTTTTTAGAGCAAGCTTTTCAAATTCTTCGGTCCGCTTGTATGGTAGCAGGATCCCAAATGAACCATCTTTGGTTAGATTAGCGCTTATGGTTGATAGTAAGTCGGCAAGCGTCATATCATTTGCATGTCTGGCGATGTTCAGACGCTCATCGGGAGATTTCAAATCATTTTCGTAAAAAGGAGGATTAGAAATAATGAAATCATATTTTTCAGGAAATACAAATGTGCGTGCATCTCCAATAAAAATCCTCATCTTATCTTTCCAGTTGCAGTGATTGATATTTTCCTTCAGTTGACGAAATGATGCAAGGTCCAGTTCAATTCCATGAATCTGACTCTTTATTTTTTGAGCAAGCATCAGCATTAATACACCAGAACCCGCGCCAACATCCAAAATAAAAGTATGTGGCCTTATTTTCTGCGCAAACCAGGCCCCTAAAATGCAGGAATCGGTGCACACTTTCATGGCACACTGATCGTGCTGAACTGTAAACTGCTTGAATTGAAAATAAGGGTTAGGCATTTGGGCTATTCGGATTTCTAATTCATTTATTAGAATTGATTAATTGCAATCTTACCATTCTGCCCTGGCATTTGGACCCACACTCAAATCAGAAAAATCTCCGTGCTTTAATTTGTAATACGCCGTAATAGCAATCATCGCAGCATTATCCGTGCAATATTCAAAAGCAGGGATGAAGGTGTTCCATTTCATTTTTTGTCCCAGTTCCACAAATGCTTTTCTCAACGCGGAATTTGCCGAAACTCCACCCGCAATACAAACGTCTTTAATACCAGTTGTTATTGCAGCCTTCTTTAATTTGTGCAGCAAAATAGAAACTATCCTGTCCTGAATCGAAGCACAAATGTCAGGCAAGTTTTTATCTACAAATTCCGGATCCTTTTTCTTATTGTCCTTCAAAAAATATAGAATTGAAGTTTTCAATCCGCTAAAACTAAAGTCAAGGCCGGGTATTTGCGGTTCAGGAAATTGAAATTTTTTGGGATCGCCATTTTTCGCATACTGATCAATTAGCGGACCGCCTGGATAAGGCAATCCGAGCAGTTTAGCACTTTTGTCAAATGCTTCTCCTGCTGCATCATCAAGCGTTTCGCCCAGCACTTTCATTTTTAGTGGCGAATCGCACAATACTATTTGAGTATGTCCACCACTAACGGTTAGACATAAAAAAGGAAAATTGGGTTTGTCCTCAGGAATCAGGTTCGCAAGCACATGCGCCTGCATATGGTGAACCGCAATTAGCGGAATATTGAGAGCCAGGGACAGTGATTTTGCAAAACTAGTTCCTACCAGGAGAGATCCAATTAAGCCAGGAGCCTGGGTAAATGCAATCGCACTTAAATCTGAATGACTGCACCCGGCTTTTTTCATAGCCGCATCAACAACAGGCACGATATTTTGCATGTGAGCCCTGCTGGCTAATTCTGGAACAACGCCTCCATACTGTTCATGAATTTTTTGATTAGCTATAAAATTGGAGAGAATTTTTCCATCACTGCAAACAGAAGCACTGGTTTCATCACAAGAGGATTCTATGGCCAGTATGATGGTTCCTTTTTCTGAAAACTGCATGTCGCAAATTTAAGGAACAGGTTCTTGCAAAACGGACTTCAATAGAATTAAGGAAAGAAGCGTAGTAAATGGAATTATTAAGGCAGATAGGTAACTGAACCGATATGAACGGGGATGAAATTGCCTGATGCAATGTTTGACGAATCAATATTATATGCAACGTCAACTCTTCTACCTGATGTGAGAATCACATTTTCTTTCAATGAAATTGCCCTGAGTTGTTCGCCGGATTCTGTGACTATAGTGAGGAATACTTTGGAGCCTTCGGATACTTCTTTAATGGTGCCTACTGAATGATGTCTGCATGGTATCGCTTCAGTCCCTTTTGAGAATACAAAAAGGAGAAAGGATGTTGTCATGAGGCATGCAAGGTAAATGACCTTTATCATTGGCGGACCATAGTTTATTGGATAACCTTACTAATAACGTGTAATCCATTGAGTTAGTATATAACCCAGAGTAATTTTTTAAAAGCCAATGATTTATGTATGGTTATTTGGACCTAATGGCCACAACAGGGTCCATTCTTGCCGCTATAGTAGCCGGGATAATTCCAGCTAAAACTCCAATTATGATACAAATTGAGATGGCAAGGCCGAGTATGCTATATGAAATGGTTATTTCAAAATGAAGCGGCCCGCTCAACAGTTTTGCCAATAAGAACACCAGCAATAAGCCAATCAAGCCTCCGATAATGCATATAAAAGCTGATTCCAGGAGGAATTCAGATAATATCGTCCTTTTTTTGGCACCGATCGCCTTTTTCAAACCAATATATGGTGTACGTTCCCTCACTGTAACAAACATAATATTGGCAATTCCGAATGCACCCACAACAAGACTCAATAATCCAATCAGCCATCCGCCAAAACTAACAGAGCTGAAAAGCTTTGCAACCGCATCGCTAAAATCGCTAATGGCATTCAAAGAAAAATCGTCTTCTGTTGAAGGACTTAAACGATGGATCGCACGCATTGTTCCCTTAAGTTCATCTTTCAGCGCGGTAGTGGTAACATTACCTTTTCCCTGCGCCATGATTACAGGATTTGAATATCGCTCTTCGTAAATCTGCCTGAAAAAATTATAAGAGAGAATAATGCAATTATCAAAATCCCAACCACTCACCAAAAGACTCTTACCCACTTTTTTGATCACTCCAACAACCACGCCTCTTTTTCCTTTAATGGTTACTTCCTGTCCAACACCTGATTCAGGTTTACCAAATAATTTTTCGGCATTGTCATACCCGATAATAACGGTAGCCGTGCCGTGATCAAAATCAGTTTGTGTTATATATCTCCCGTATTCTATTTCGAAAGATTGAATTGAATTAAATTCTTCGGTAACTCCATAAATATTCACATTTTCAATCTGGTCGCTTCCATGAATAACCGTTTGCCCTCCTGTATTGAGTGTAAATGCCAGATTTCCCACAGCGGTAGTTTTCGCCCTAATGAATCTCATTTCAGTATATTTCGGGTCGGGCCTTTTTACATATTTCCACCAGGGATAATCAGCACCTCCGGAATAATCCCACTTGTCAATATAAATAGTGTTTGTACCCAGCGCCTTCACTTCTTTCTGGATATTTTTTTCCAGGCTGTCCACTGTTGTCAATACCCCAATGATGCAGAAGATTCCAATGGTTACACCAAATAATGACAGGAAGGTTCTCAGCTTATTATTTCTGAGTTCTTCGAATGCCAATCGGAAACTGGATGCCAGGATATGAAGGGTTCTACGCATGATCCAAAATTAGTCAGAATAATGAGCTGAGAAATAAAAATTTGTTGATAGGTAAATAATGCAGATAAATCTGCTTCTTCGTTGATATCAAATCATTCCTTTTCAGTCTCAAAACCTACCTTTGCGTCCCGGAAAATTGATTTTATATATCGTTTGATCCAAATATGAAATACGAAGCTGAGATAAATAAGAGAAAGACTTTTGCCATCATTTCGCACCCCGACGCGGGAAAGACAACGCTTACTGAAAAGTTCCTGCTTTTCGGTGGTGCCATTCAAACCGCAGGCGCTGTAAAAAGCAATAAAATAAAAAAGCATGCTACCAGCGACTTCATGGAAATTGAAAGACAAAGAGGAATTTCGGTTGCGACAAGCGTTATGACTTTTGAATACAAAGACAAACTCATCAACCTGCTTGATACGCCTGGTCACAAAGATTTTGCTGAAGACACTTACAGAACATTGACAGCAGTTGACAGTGTAATCCTGGTGGTTGACAGTGTGAATGGAGTAGAGGAACAGACTCGTAAATTGATGGAAGTATGCAGAATGAGAGATACGCCGGTCATTGTTTTTATCAATAAAATGGATCGTGATGGAAAGCTTCCATTTGATCTTCTGGAGGAGATAGAAAAAGAATTAAGTATCCAACTTCACCCGATGACCTGGCCAATAAATAATGGCAAGAATTTCAAAGGTGTATATAACTTATTTGACAAAAATCTTTTATTGTTCACGGCAAATACAAAAGCCAATGATGAAGACACGGTTCATATCGACAATTTGAATGATCCTGTGCTTGATCAGAAGGTGGGAGATAAAGATGCGGCACAGTTGCGTGAAGATGTTGAATTGATAGATGGGGTTCACGGACAATTGATCACCGAAGATTATCTCGCTGGCAAAACTGCACCAGTATTTTTCGGAAGCGCCATCAACAATTTTGGTGTGAAAGAATTGCTGGACACATTTATAAGAATTGCACCTGTACCACTATGCAGAGAAACCTCTGCAAGAGAGGTTTGTCCGGGTGAAGATAAATTGAGCGGTTTTGTATTTAAGATACATGCTAACCTTGATCCTAAGCACAGGGACAGGATTGCATTTATGCGAATCTGTTCTGGCAAATTTGAAAGGAATACTTATTACCATCATGTTCGTTTGGACAAGGACGTTAGGTTTAGCAATCCTTATAGTTTTTTAGCACGAGAAAAAGACATCATTAATGAAGCTTACCCCGGTGATGTAGTAGGCTTGTTTGATACTGGTAACTTTAAAATTGGGGATACACTGACTGAAGGGGAGGATTTTTTCTTCACCGGGATTCCGAGTTTTTCTCCTGAAATTTTTAAGGAGGTGATCAATAAAGATCCTATGAAAACGAAGCAGTTAGAGAAGGGACTCTTACAGCTTACGGATGAAGGAGTAGCTCAATTATTCACTCAGCATGGCGGAAACAGAAAGATTATTGGTTGTGTAGGTGATCTGCAATTTGAAGTGATTCAATACCGGCTATTGCACGAGTATGGTGCTTCTGTTCAATTCAATTCGCTCGCGTTTTACAAGGCCTGTTGGATAACTTCTGACGACAAAAAGAAGCTGGAAGATTTCATCAGATTTAAGACGGCGAACGTAGTGGTCGATAAAGATGGGCACCTGGTTTACCTGGCCCAAAGTCAGTGGTTCCTGAATACCGAAATCGCGAACAATCCGGATATTCAGTTTCACTTCTCTTCGGAAATTCACAAGTAATAATTCTGCCATTGATTGGGATGTAGGAGATTTACCACGGAGACACGGAGGTACTGAGTTACACTGAGGTTATTTGTGCACCTCCATGACCTCTGCAGCTTTGTTGAGAAAAATTGCTTTACGTAAATTCAACGATCCTTAAAATGTAGTTTCCAGCATGCTCATTTTCGAAACCGAAAGAATTCGGGTACAAAGGTTTTCCCTTGCCGATGAGGAAAATTTTTTCCGTTTTAACAGTGACCCTGAAGTGATGAAATTTATTCGACCACCTTTAAGCAGGCAAAAAGCCCAATCATTCCTGATTGAAAACATCGACTACTATTCTTTGAATCCGCAATTTGGGCGATGGGCCATGTTCGAAAAAAACACTGACTATTTTCTGGGAACTTTTATGCTGAAGCATTCGGTGCACCTGAATGATATCGAATTGGGCTATGCTCTATTCACGGCATACTGGGGCAGGGGTCTGGGTACGGAGTCTGTTGCAGGAGGTTTGAAATACGCTTTTGATGAGTTGGGTTTGAATACGGTGATTGCGCTCACTTTTCCGGAGAATGTTCCCTCGCAAAAAGTGCTCACCAAAGCAGGATTTAGTTTTGTGCAGGAATTCTGGGAAGAAGGGCAGATGCTCCATCTTTTTAGAAAATCTCGAAAGACCTGACGCCCGCCTGAACGAGTCATTCGGGCCTTGCTTCGCCATAGCTTCGCGAAGGCGCAGCAGGCAAAGACGCCCCGTCTTCGTTCTCTTCGTGAACTACGTCGGGCAAGAAAGGTTAGGTAAGACGCTATTAATATTTAGGTAAGACCCTATTAATATTTGAGCGTATTGCCAACATATTTTTGAGGTGTAATGGCTTTGAGTTCTTTTTTGAGATTCTGGGATATTTTAAGTCCGTCTATGAATTTGTGAATGGATTTTTGGTTGATATTATCTGCTCCGCGGGTTAATTCTTTTAATGCTTCATATGGGTTTGGATAATTTTCGCGGCGAAGAATAGTTTGAATCGCTTCTGCAACAACCGCCCAGTTATTTTCGAGGTCCTCTTTGAGTTTGTTTTCATTAAGCAGCAGCTTGGCCAATCCTTTTTCTATCGACTTCACTGCAAGAATTGTATGCGCGAAAGGAACACCGATATTTCGCAGTACAGTGGAATCAGTAAGATCCCTCTGCAATCTTGAAATGGGAAGTTTTTCAGAGAAATGAGAAAAAAAGGCATTGGCAATTCCCAGGTTTCCTTCTGCATTTTCGAAGTCAATGGGATTTACTTTATGTGGCATTGCCGATGATCCAACTTCTCCTTTTTTCACTTTTTGCTTGAAATATTCCATGGAAACATAGGTCCAGATATCGCGACAAAAATCCAGCAGAATCGTATTGATCCTTTTCATTCCATCAAAATGTGCAGCAAGATTATCGTAGTGTTCAATTTGGGTTGTGTATTGTTGCCTTTGCAGTCCCAGCTTTACATTACAAAATTCATTGGCGAATTTGATCCAGTCGAGTTTAGGATGCGATATAAAATGGGCATTGAAATTTCCTGTAGCGCCACCAAACTTGCACGAATAAGGAACCAGATGTAGCAGACTCAATTGTTGCTCGAGTCTTTCTACAAAAACCATGATTTCCTTTCCCAATCGTGTAGGTGAAGCCGGCTGTCCGTGTGTGCGAGCCAGCATGGGCACATTGGCCCAGGACTTTGCCATTTTCCTGAATTCAAGGGAAAGTGTCGTAATTGAAGGATAGTATTCATTTTCCAGCGCTTCTTTCCATAGCAAAGGAATTGCGGTATTATTAATATCCTGTGATGTGAGTCCGAAGTGTATCCATTCTTTTTGAGAACCTAGCCTGATGGCTTCAAGTTCTTTTTTAAGATAATATTCAACGGCCTTCACATCGTGATTGGTTACACGTTCAAGATTCTTTATTTCTGAAGCTTTATCAGGTGAAAATAGCTGGTATAATTCCCTTAAAGACTTTATTTGTGCAGGTTTGAGAGAAAATAATCGCTTCTCCGAAAGAGCTATAAAATATTCAACTTCTACCAGGATGCGGTAGCGGATCAATGCATATTCAGAAAAATACTGATCTAACTGATGCAATTGATTACGATATCTACCGTCTATTGGGGAAATGGCAGTGAGTGCAGATAACTCCATGTATAAGCAAATATTTTAATTGAAAGGATTACAAAGGGATTCCTATAAATTTGCGCAAATTTAAAATAGAACCGGCATTATTCTTTTTTTATTTAGACCGGTATCCTGAAAATGTTCCATATGCTAGATAGGAAAATCAGAGTAGGCGCTGTGAGTTACCTGAATACACTTCCATTATTATACGGCATACAGAATTCCCCTTTAATACATCAAATAGAACTAACCGAAGCTTATCCTTCCCGAATAGCAGACATGTTGCTTCAGGACGAAATAGATCTTGGATTGATTCCTGTTGCTGCAATTCCTGCATTAAAGCATGCAGAAATTGTTTCAGACTATTGCATCGGTTGCGATGGCCCCGTAGCTTCTGTTTGCTTATTCAGCGAAGTACCTCTTGACAGAGTTCAAAAGATAATGCTTGATTACCAATCCCGCACATCAGCTGCTCTTCTCCAGATTCTCACCAAAAAATACTGGCATATCAATCCTGAATTTAAAGATACGCAGGGTGAAGAATACCGACATTTAATTAGGGATACAACCGCCGGACTCGTCATTGGAGACCGCGCTTTTGAACAAAGGCAGACTTCAACATATGTGTATGATCTTGGTGAAGCCTGGAAGGATTATACGGGATTGAATTTTGTGTTCGCCGCGTGGGTAGCTAATAAATCCCTGCCGCAGGAATTTGTTTCTGCATTCAATGCTGCCAATGGAATCGGGCTCACCCATATTGAAGAGATTGTTTCAAAGCATCCTTACAAACTTTTCGACCTAAATAAATATTACAAATATCACATTAACTATCTCCTCGACGAACGCAAAAAAGTGGGACTTGAAGAATTCCTGTTCCAGCTAAAACAACTTAATCCGCAAATGTTGAAGGTTGAAAATTGAATAATGCTGACTGCGTGCAGTAGTTGGATCTGTCTGGGTACCAGGTACTATGTACTTGGTACTATTCCGGACTTTCTGCAATTTGCTTTAGTTTCTTCATCACTTCTGGCGAAGCTTTGCTATATCTTTTTCCTATGAGTTTCCACCATAACTGGCTCAATGGACCTTCGAGCCAAACTTCATGTGTTACTGTGGTTTTACTATTATGGTATCCCAAATATCTGTGCAGATGCAATTCAGCAAAAGGCAGTTTTGTAGTAACAGTGTAAGAAAAATTAGGTACACAGGATGTTACCCTAAATCCCGCTTTTGGACCCTTATCCGGTATCAATGTTCCTTCAGCATTTTTTTGAAATGGACCTCTTATTAAGGATTCTCTCAGTCCGAGGTCCCAGTTTTTCCAATTCTTAACGTCCGTCCAAATTTTCCAGATCCGGTCAGGCGGTGCGGTTGTCAACATGGTTTCTGTAGTGTACATCTTGTATAATTTTCTGATCAAATTTGGTTAGATGAATGGTGGAATAAGATATCCAAAAGGGCTTGGAAGAAAATGCACAGGAAATGCACATAAGAACTCACATCTGTTTAGTCACTTGAAAATCATGTATTTAAATCAATATTAATTTTATATTAAGGAATTGCTAACTGATTTTGACCTCATACCTGTCCACCTTCAAATAAGTCCAAGCTTAGCTTGACATTCCAATGTCTAGGTACTAGGTACTTTTAGTCTTTTCTAAGTACTCGGTACTTTCTATCTTTTCTTTGCATTTAACTTAATCGCTCATGAAGATTCAAATCTGGACCATTGGCAAAGAAGACGAGGTTTACATAAAAGCAGGAGTGGAGGATTTTACAAAAAGGATCAGCAGATATTTTGGGGCAGAATGGATCATCATACCACCTCCAAAGAACTCAAATAAATTGCCGATTGCGGAAGCAAAAAAGAAAGAGGGAGAAATGATTTCATCTATGCTAAAAAAAGATGATTACCTCGTTGTGCTGGATGAAAAAGGTAAGACGATGACTTCGCAAAAATTAGCAAACTTCATACAATCAAGGGCAAATGAAAGCGTTAAACAATTGGTTTTTCTGATTGGCGGTGCCTATGGAATAGATGGAGAAGTTTTGAGAAGAGCAAATTACTGTCTTTCTCTTTCAGAATTTACTTTTCCTCATCAACTGGTAAGATTAATTCTGGCAGAACAAATTTATCGCGCCTGCACCATCATTCGAAAGGAAAAGTACCATCATGATTGAAACATTTCTATAACAACTATTCATTTATCTTCGGCATTAAATATCCATTTCCATGTTGATGACCCTTATTATCGTAATTGTTACAGCAGTTATATCACTCATTGCCCTGAACAATCAAAAATTTAAAGCTGATCTCATTTTCTGGCCCTCGGTTATTCAAAGCAATGGACAATACTATCGCTTTCTCTCATACGGATTTATCCACGCCGATTTGATCCATCTTTCATTTAACATGATTTCTCTTTACTCATTTGGAGTATTTATTGAAAGAGATATATTTTCTGCGCCATGGCTTTTTGGTGATAATGGTCGATGGTATTTTTTGGCAATGTATATCCTGGCATTGATAGTGGCTACCATTCCTGATTATTTTAAATACAGGAACACTTATGGCTACACAGCGCTTGGTGCATCGGGTGCTGTTTCTGCCGTGATATTTTCTGGAATTATTTTGCAGCCCACAATGGAAATAAATTTCATGTTCATTCCTTTTCCAATCAAAGGATACATTTTTGGTATTCTCTTCCTGGCAATGAGCTGGTATCTGGCGAAAAAAGGTAAAGACAATATTGGCCATGTCGCCCACTTCTTCGGAGCTCTATTTGGAGTAGCATTTACAGTTATTGCGGGAAAATTATTTGCAAATGAGAAGGTGGATCTGCTAAGTCAGTTTATTCACAGTGTGTTCAAACACTAGAGCTCTTCCCATGCAATTTTGAGAATTGATTTTGTTTTCCCCGTGATTTTTACCCGGTCATCAATTCTTTTTCCCACAACCCAGATAATTTTTTTATTCATTTCAATTACCCAGGTTTTTTCCTTTTCGATGGTGGACATTTTTTGATCAATAAAAAACCTTGAAAGTTTTTTCTTTTTACTCATTCCCAGGGGATAGAAATAATCACCTTTCTTCCATTTACGTAATAAAAGAGGGAATTTAATTTCCGCAGCATCCAGGAATGCCGTTTCATTTTTAGTAAAACTTGCTTCCTGTGCGTTTGTAATTTTTTCAAAATGGAGACTGCCGCTTTCAAAATGAATTTTTCTCTGTTCATCTTCAATTAAAACAAATCCATTTTGGTAGGTCGATAATTTTGAAATGATAAACCAGTTTCTATGTTTTAAAATTCTGTGGGTGGACGACTGGATATATTTCCCACTATCACTTTCAACAAGTTTTAAAACTTCATCCACCTGGTTTACCGTAAACGAATAGTCTTTTATGATTTCAAATACAATGGTGCGAAGGGGTTGCGTTTTGAGTAATTTGAGAACGGGAATAAAAATTTCGGATCCCCTGTGTTCAAGTAATTTTTTCTTGTGCTGATCCACCGCCTGATTGTAGAGAACTTCAATGTCACGTAGTCTTTCAATATTGGCGCCGATATTATGTTCGGCTTCCGGATAAATTTTTTGAATGAGTGGAATGATTTGTCTCCTGAAATAATTCCTTGAATATTTATCCGAAGAATTACTTGAATCTTCAACAAACAATAAATTTCTATCTCCTGCAAATGTTAAGAGGTCATTTTTTTTGGCAAACAGGAGGGGCCTGATGATTTTTCCATTCCTTGGTTTCATACCTCTTAATCCAGCCACACCTGTACCCTTGAAAAAATTCATGAGTACGGTTTCAATATTATCATCCAGATGATGCGCAGTTAGTATCCAGTCGAAATGCAAATTGCTGCCGATAGTTTCATTTTGTGTACCGGGTGAGTTGCCAAGAATATTATATAGTAGATTTTCAACACCGGATCTTTTCGAATGATCGCCTGATTTTTTTTCACCAGCGAGTTCTCTAAACCAGTCATACCGCAAATCTCTTGCTGCGACCTGAATGGATACACGATGCAGTAATGCATATTTCTCTGTATCGAAAGTTTTCACCAGGAGTTTTACTCCATATTTGTTTGCGAGGGCTCTTACGAATTCTTCATCTCGATTGCTTTCTTCGCCCCGCAATTGAAAGTTGCAATGTGCGAGCGTAAATCGAAATCCCGAAAGATGACAAAGCTCACAAAGAACTACAGAATCAACTCCTCCACTCACAGCTATGAGTAAGCGGTCCTTTGGTTTGAACAGATTTTCTCTCTCAACAAAAGATTTGAATTGATTCAGTAAACTCATGTGATTTGTTGTTTTCGGGAGATATGGATTCCGGCTAATAAATTAATTCATCGTACGCAGATTGCAATTCTGAATAAGCATGCTGGTCCCCCGCTATTTTTGCGGCCTGCATCCCCTTTTCGTACCAACTAATTGCCAGTTGGGTTTCATTATTTCTTTCCAACAACTTTGCCAAATGATAATAAGAGCCGATATAACCAGGGTCCCGGCTTAGAATGTTTTCAAATAATTTTCTCGCCTCATTTTCATGGCCTAACTTAATATATTCGAGAGCCAGCGCATGTTCCAGAAAATTATCACCCGGCGATTGTTGAAGGAGTTCCAAAATTCTACTTATCCTGTCCATAACCTGCCAACAATATTTTAATTTTTTTTTAGAACTATGTACTTTTCCTCCTTTATATTTGTCCCAAAGTATTGGTTGCATAAACAACCTTATTTTGGGGATACCATTTTGGTTGTTCTAAATAAAAAATAGCTCATGAAAATTTTAGTTTGTATCAGCAAATCGCCAGACACAACGGCAAAAATAGCCTTCACTGATAACAATACGAAATTCGCGACAGATGGCGTCCAGTGGATCATCAATCCATACGACGAATGGTATGCACTGGTACGCGCAATTGAATTAAAGGAGAAGGATGCTTCTATCGCAATTCACCTTGTTACTGTTGGATCCGCGGACGCGGAGCCTATTATTCGTAAGGCCCTTGCGCTGGGAGGTGACGAAGCTATCCGTGTAAATGTTGAAAGTCACGATAGTTTTTATATTGCTTCTCAAATAGCGGCAGTTGCAGCGGCTGGTAGTTATGACCTCATCTTTACAGGAAAAGAAACGATCGATTATAATGGCTCTTCCATTGGAGGTATGCTTGCTGAACTTTTAAATATGCCATACATCTCACTGGCAACAAAATTTGATCTCAATGGAACTACGGCTACCGTATCCCGTGAGATTGAAGGTGGCGAAGAAGTATGTGAAATTGCTTTACCTGTTGTTGTGAGTTGTCAGAAAGGCGTTGCTGAAGCACGCATTCCGAATATGCGGGGAATTATGGCTGCAAGAACGAAACCTTTAAAAGTGGTAGAGCCAACTGCAGTCGAACCCCTTACATCTATTGTAAGTTTTGAATTGCCTCCGGCGAAAGCAGGCGTAAAATTGATTCCGGCCGATAATCCTGCAGAACTTGTGAGATTATTGCACGAAGAAGCAAAGGTGATTTAAGAATTAAATGGATTAATCGTTTAACTTAATTACTTAATCAAACCTGCATTTATAAAGTATTTGCGGGGAGAAATCAAATCATATGAGTGTATTGATTTTTATTGATCAGTCTGAAGGCCACATCAAAAAACCTTCTCTCGAAGCAATTTGTTACGGGGCCAAGCTGGCTGAAAAGTTAGGAGTAAATGCAGAAGGATTGGTTTTAGGTTCAGTGACTGAAGATCTTGCCGATCTTGGTAAATATGGTGTAAAGAAAATTTATACAATTTCCAGTCCTGCCCTGGAGCACATGGATGCCCAGGTTTTCACAAACGCCATTGCTCAGGCTGTACAATCCAGCGGAGCTAAAGTGATAATATTTGCAAATAATGTAGATGGCAAAGCTATTGCACCAAGGTTATCTGCAAAATTGAAAGCAGGTTTAGTATCAGGTGCTATTGCAATTCCGGATACTTCATCTGGATTTGTAGTGAAGAAAAATGTGTTTTCAGGGAAGGCATTTGCAAATATTTCATTGAAGACGGATATTAAAATTATTTCTCTCAATCCAAATTCTTTTCCAGTTGTTGCAGGAGAAGGAAAAGCAGAATTGATTCCGCTCAATATTTCACTGGAACCCGGAAAAGTTAAAGTTGTCGCCGTAAATAAAGTGAAAGGTGAGATTCCGTTGAGCGAAGCTGACAAAGTGGTGAGTGGAGGAAGGGGACTTAAGGGTCCTGAAAATTGGGGATTAGTTGAAGATCTGGCAAAAGCATTGGGAGCAGCCACAGCTTGCAGTCGCCCTGTGGCAGATTCTCATTGGAGGCCGCATCACGAACATGTGGGACAAACGGGATTGGCCATTGCACCGAATTTATATATTGCAATTGGCATTTCAGGAGCGATCCAGCATCTCGCTGGTGTAAACAGAAGTAAAGTAATCGTTGTAATAAACAAAGATCCCGAAGCGCCATTCTTTAAGGCTGCGGATTATGGCATTGTTGGCGATGCATTTGAAGTTGTTCCAAAAATTACGGAAGAAGTTAAGAAGCTGAAAGGCACGACATGAGAAAATACGCCAATTGCTGGCAGCCGCGGGTCTCCCGCGGCTTTTTATTTGCATTCGGGGAAATATGTATTTAGGAGCTTGTTTACTTTGTGGATAATGACGTAATTCGTGTTCCAAATTTCATGTACATTCGTAACCGATTATGAAGAAAATAGAACTGGAAATAGTTGCTTTGTCACATAGCATTACTCAGACTCATTCTTATGCTGTTGTGTTGGGCGAAGTGAATGGCCTCAGAAGGCTTCCTATTGTAATTGGGGGTTTCGAAGCACAGGCAATTGCGGTTGCACTTGAAAGAATGCAACCCAGCCGTCCACTTACACATGATCTCATGAAAAATTTCATGATGGCTTTTAACGTTGAATTACATGAAGTGATCATATGTGATCTGCAGGAAGGGATATTCTATTCAAAATTACTGTGCAGTAACGAACATGATACTGTAGAGATCGATTCCCGCACCTCAGATGCACTTGCGCTGGCAGTTAGATTTGGTTGCCCCATTTATACATACGAACATATTCTCGACAGTGCCGGAATTCTAATGGAAGAAACCGGCAAAAAGAAAAAAGGGGAGGAAGAAACAGTCAAAGAAACTACTACTTCCTCCAGGGAAGATCTAAAAGCAATGTCACTTGAAGAGTTAAACACTTTATTAGGCGAAGTATTGGAGCAGGAAGATTATATCCGCGCCATTGCGATCCGCGATGAAATCAACAATCGCAAAAAAGGTAGATAAACCACCATGTTGAATGTTGAAGGTTGAATGTTGAAGGTTTGTTTAAGGTTTAGTGTTGAGGGTTTAGGTTGAAGGCTGAAAGCTGTTAAATGTTAAGTGTTAAAGCTTCAAAGTTCGGTGTTAGTTTGTGGTTCCCAATTTATTGGTTGTAATGATACGAATCCAGTCTTTATACTAAGTACTATATACTTAATACTATTTTTCCCCGAATCTTCGTTGAAATCATCTGAATTTTCAGGTACTTAGCGTCCAAATTTAAATGCCGGGTGATTCTATTCCCTCATTGTAAAATAAACCTTGGACTCAGGGTTATCGGCAAGAGACCTGACGGTTTCCATGATATTGAGACTGTATTTTATCCTTTTCCATTAAGAGATATTATTGAGGTGATTAAAAAACCTCAGTCTATTCCTCATTCTTTGCATTCGGAGATTGAAGCTTATTATACAGGCCTAGATATTCCAGGTGAATCCGAAGAAAATATTTGTATCCGGGCCTATACGCTCCTAAAGAAAGATTTTCCAAACATTGGTCCCATCGAATTGCATCTGCATAAAATTATTCCAATTGGAGCGGGATTGGGTGGAGGTTCCTCAGATGGAGCATTTATGCTTAGAATTCTAAATGAAATTTTCAATCTTCAGATTCCAAAACAAGAATTGCTGAAATATGCTGCGCAACTTGGTAGTGATTGTCCGTTTTTTATTTATGATCAACCTTGCTTTGCTACTGGCAGGGGAGAAGTTCTTGAACCGATATCATTCGATCTTACATCTTACTCCATGCTGCTAGTGAATCCAAATATTCATGTCAATACGGCCCAGGCATTTTCTTCCCTCAAATCATTTGGAAATGGAAAATCAATATTAAGTGTTCTGAAAAATAAAGTGGAGTTGTGGAAAAATGACCTCACCAATGATTTTGAATCATCAGTATTTGAAAAATATCCCGCCATTCAAAATATTAAGCAAAAGCTTTACGACTCGGGAGCAATATATGCTTCAATGACTGGGAGTGGTTCATCGGTATATGGAATCTTTCCAAAAAATCAGGTACCGAATCTATTTGAAAATGAAGGTTATTTTAAAAAAGCAATTCTTTGATCTCTCCAAATTATTTTTCTAATTCCGCCAAAAGATTGTCAACATCCAAAGCTTCTGTAATCATTTCCAGTTTTCCATTTGCATCAAGGGGCCATTGTTCTTTTGGTTTATCCCAATATAATTCTACACCATTTCTGTCCGGATCATTTAAATAAATTGCTTCGGAAACTCCGTGATCTGCAAAACCTGTTATTGGATGCCCTGCATCAAGGAGCCTCTTCAACACCTCAGCAAGATCTTTCCTGGTGGGATATAAAATGGCAGTATGATAAAGCCCGACTCCATTTGTCGGTGCCGGACCGGCATTTTTACTGTGCCAGGTATTCAAACCAATATGATGGTGATATCCACCAGCTGAAATAAATACTGCACTGGTTCCGTAATGCTGCATTACAGAAAACCCAAGCAGATCCCTGTAAAATTTCAAGGAACGTTCCAGGTCGGAAACTTTTAAATGAACATGTCCGATCCTTGTTTGGTCTGGTACTTTATAACTCATGGCAGGAATTTTAAGACCCTCAAATATTTATTATGCTGCATAAAATTAAAAGTATTGGTCCGGATAACCTTTTCTTGATATAGACTTAACATTTGGACAAAATTGAGAAAACAAGTGTTTCGCAAATTTGATTCATGAATATTCCTTCGAAAAAGACACGTGGATATAATATTCCTGCACTTTTTCTCATTTGCATGCTCTTTTATTTGCAACTTGTGAGTGAAATCAAACACGTTCCTGTAGCTGGTGCAGTTAGAAGTTCTGTAAAGCAGGGTATAATTCATAATGATAGCTCCGGAAATCTTATCAGGATTCCGGATCCTGCTGATTCAGGTCGTCTTGCAGTTTCAGCTTCAATTCACTAATGGTAATTGTCAGCCCGCATTCACAATTTCAGCATGTGGATATTATTAATTATCTTGCCTGCAAATAATTTATTATTTCTACAAAGATTACTATACCGCATTTTCTTGATCGTAACCTTGATTTCCTCGATCACCAATGATGGTCCATTAACCACACTTCAGTTCGGGCGCATTGCCTGAAATTCTTTATTTATTTTTTTCGATTTCAATTCAACTAAATCTGTTTTATGTCTCCTGCAATAAGTTTTTCCGAGAGAACGGAATATTATATTTCATTAGAATCTAAATATGGTGCCCATAATTATCATCCCATACCTGTAGTGTTAAGCAAAGGGTTGGGAGTTTATGTATGGGATGTTGACGGCAAAAAATATTTTGATTATTTGAGCGGATATTCTGCCGTTAACCAGGGCCATTGCCATCCGCGAATTGTGAACGCTTTGATTGAGCAGGCACAAAGACTTACGCTCACTTCAAGAGCCTTTCACAATGATCAGTTAGGAGTCTATGAAGCGTTTATGTCGGACTTCTTTGGATACGATAAAGTTCTTCCTATGAACACCGGAGTGGAAGCGGTTGAAACAGCTATTAAACTTTGCCGTAGATGGGCTTATTCGGTGAAAGGCATTCCCGAGGGTGCGGCTAAAATTATTGTATGTGCAAACAATTTCCATGGCAGAACCACAACAGTCATTTCATTTAGTTCTGATCCGGATTCAAAGAAACAGTTTGGTCCTTTCACACCAGGATTTGAATCTATTCCATACAATGACCTTAACGCTTTAGGCAATGCATTGAGGGATTCTAATGTTGCAGGTTTCCTGGTAGAACCCATCCAGGGAGAAGCGGGAGTGATCGTTCCTGATGATGGATTTTTAAGAAAGGCAAAGGAGTATTGTGAGATGGCGAACGTATTATTTATTGGTGATGAAATACAAACTGGATTGGCGCGTACCGGCAAAATGCTGTGTTGCGATCATGAGTCAGTAAGGCCAGATATTTTGATCCTTGGAAAGGCGCTGAGTGGAGGAATGTTTCCTATAAGCGCGGTGCTGGCAGATGATCCAGTGATGCTTACTATAAAACCAGGCGAGCATGGTTCCACCTATGGCGGAAATCCACTGGCCTGCTTTGTTGCAACTGAAGCTTTGAAAGTATTGAGAGAAGAAAATCTTGCTCAAAACGCAGAGCAAATGGGTGCACTGTTGAGAGATGAAATTCGGGCATTGCAATCCCCATTAATTTCAGATGTAAGAGGTAAGGGTCTGTTAAATGCAATCGAAATCAAACATTCCGATGCACATGCCGCATGGGAAATCTGTTTGCTACTTAAAGAATATGGGCTTCTGGCTAAACCAACTCATGGAGATAAAATCAGGTTGGCGCCACCGTTAGTTATCCAAAGAGAGCAGATTTTGGAAAGCGTTGAAATCCTGAAACGCAGCCTCGAAGAATTTGAGAGTCGTTAATTCCAGTTGATTAACTTCATATTCAAAAATAACAGCATGAACGACGCTTTACATGTTGAGTCACACCTTCAGAGTTCTGAAGTGTTAAGGGATATTGTAATTGGAATGAGCGATGGGCTCACAGTTCCTTTTGCGCTTGCTGCCGGTTTAAGCGGCGCAGTTGATTCAACACATGTGGTGGTAATAGCCGGAATAGCTGAAATTGCTGCCGGTAGTATCGCCATGGGTTTGGGCGGATACCTTGCAGGTAAAACGGAGCAGGATCACTATGCAAGTGAATTGAAGCGTGAATATTATGAAGTGGATAAATTTCCTGAAAAAGAAAGAGAAGAAGTAAGAGAGTTTTTTGAATCAATCGGACTAAGTGATACACTACAACAGGCAGCCGTAGCCGAAATTGCAAAGGATAAAGATGGATGGGTAGAATTTATGATGCAGTATGAGCTAAAATTGGAAAAGCCTGATCCTAAGAGGGCTCAAAAGAGTGCCGTGAATATCGGTTTATCCTATATAGTAGGCGGCATTATACCGTTAAGTCCCTATTTTTTTACCGTAAACCCATATGATGGACTGCAATGGAGTGTAGTTCTTACGTTAATTTGCCTATTCATTTTCGGATTTTTTAAAAGCAGGATGACAGGTGTAAATCCCTGGTCCGGTGCTTTGAAAGTAACGCTTATCGGAGCGGTTGCAGCAGGAGCAGCTTTTGCAGTGGCGCGATTATTTGGTGCACATTAACAATTTGTATTGAACGGAGAATTAATACCTTTATATAGAACAAAACATTTGCTATGAAGAAAATCTTAATTATTGCTCTACTTATGAGCACCGTGTTTGCGAGCCGCGCCCAGAATGTTGACCTTATTGGTTATGGTGGTTACACTTTCGATGAAAAAGTTGGAGCCAGTGGCGGCTATTATGATTATGGTAAAATAGCAGGGAGTGGAATGTGGGGTGTTGCAATTGATGCTTACGTTCGTCCCGATAAAAGTATTATTTTGGATTTCAACAGCCAGAATACGTCATATATTCTGAACCCATATTATGCGGGAGCACCCACGATTTCGAATGGTAAAATCAGCCTTAGCTATCTTACTATCGGTGGTAACCAATATTTCGGAGCGAATCCTAAAGCAAAAGGATATGTTGGTGCTGCCATAGGTGCTTGTTTTGTTAGTGGTTCCTATGACGAGCAGAATAGCCATTACAGTACCAGCGGTACAAGATTCGCATGGAACTTTCATCTTGGTGCAAAAGTATATGCGAGTGAAAGGATCGGTATCAGGTTGCAGGCACAAATTCATTCACCTGTTGCGGGTGCGGGTGTAGGGATGGGATTTGGAACCGGTGGCGCAGGCGTTGGCGTTACTACTTATTCGAATGTGTTGCAGTTTAACTTAAACGGTGGCTTAATCATCCGGGTAGGAGGGAAAAAATAATTCTATTTGATTACAATATGATCCCCGGAGACCCCGGGGATTTTTTTATTTAAGGGGTGCCATATACCGGACACAGTCTTACATTTGCAATTCAATTTTTTAGATACAATGAGTGAAGAAAAGAGCCTGAATTTTTTGGAAGAAATAGTGGAAGAGGATATTGAAGCAGGAAAATATAAATCGATCATGACCCGGTTTCCTCCGGAGCCAAATGGTTATTTGCATATCGGCCATGCAAAAAGTATATGCCTGAATTTCGGACTCGCTAATAAATATGGTGGAAAAACCAACCTAAGGTTTGATGATACAAATCCGGTTACAGAGGATACAGAATATGTTGACAGTATCAAAGCGGATGTAAAATGGTTAGGGTTCGACTGGGAGCATGAATTATATGCCTCTGATTATTTTGATAAGCTATATGAATATGCAATCAACTTAATTAAAAAAGGGTTGGCATATGTGGATGACAGTAGCAGCGAAGAAATTGCCATGCAAAAAGGCACACCTACAGAAGCGGGAAAAGAGAATAAATATCGTAATCGCTCCACAGATGAAAATTTAAAACTCTTCGAAGAAATGCGTGATGGGAAATATCAGGACGGTGAAAAAGTACTGAGGGCAAAAATTGACATGGCGTCACCCAACATGCACATGCGCGATCCCATTTTGTACAGGATTAAACACGCGCATCATCATAGAACAGGCGACAAGTGGGTGATTTATCCCATGTATGATTTTGCTCACGGACAAAGCGATAGCATCGAACATATCACCCATTCCATTTGCACACTTGAATTTGTTCCACATCGCCAGCTATATGACTGGTTGATTGAAAAGCTCGATATATTTCCGTCAAAGCAATACGAATTCGCCCGACTCAATATGACCTATACGGTTATGAGCAAACGAAAATTATTGCAACTGGTGAATGAAGGTTATGTTTCAGGCTGGGATGATCCAAGGATGCCAACACTATCTGCCTATCGGAGGAGAGGATATACTCCGGATAGCATCAGAGAATTTTGCGAGAGGATCGGTGTACAAAAAAGAGAAAATTTAATTGATGTTGGGTTGTTGGAATATTGTGTGCGTGAACATCTCAACAAAATAGCATTACGCAGAATGGTAGTGATGGATCCGGTTAAATTAATTATTACAAATTATCCGTCAGGCAAAACTGAAGAGTTGCCATCGGAAAATAATCCGGAAGACGAAACCGCAGGGTCACGAATGTTACCCTTCTCAGCAGAACTTTGGATTGAAAGAGAGGATTTCATGGAAGTACCTGCAAAGAAATGGTTCCGGCTGGCGCCAGGTTCAATGGTAAGATTGAAGAATGCTTACATTATAAAATGCACTGAATTCAAAAAGGATTCTGCGGGAAATATTGCTGAAATCCATTGCGAATATATTCCCGAAAGTAAAAGTGGTGCAGATACATCGGGCATCAATGTAAAAGGAACGATACACTGGGTTAGTGCAGATCACGCTCTGAAAGCAGAGATCAGACTGTATGATCGATTATTCAAAGTAGAAAACCCTGCCAGTGAAGAAGGTGATTTTAAAGATTACGTAAACGCAGATTCGCTCCATATAATTAAGGAAGCCATCATTGAACCTTCACTTATCAGTGCAAAGGCAGGCGACAAATTTCAGTTTATCAGGAAAGGATATTTTTGTCTGGATACCGACTCCACCGAGGATAAACTTGTCTTCAACCGCACGGTAACACTAAAAGATACCTGGGCCAAGGAAAGTAAAAAATAAAAATTATTTGGTTTCGGATTCAGTTTCTTTATTCACTGGAATTTTGAGATCTGGGAAGAATGACACGATCATCATTACCAAAGAGCCGATCAGAACCAGATATATTCCATATTTTCTTTCGGGACAGGTTCCAATTTCGCAACGGGCATAAATGATATAATTCCTGATTGCCCATGCAAGGGCAAATGCGCAAAAAAACCAGTTAGCTCTTTTAGCCCAGATGCGAGGAATTATGAAGAAGATGAGGGCAAATGCACAAAAGAATAAATGCAATTTTCCAGGTCTTCCAAAATTGGTTCCCTGTGGATCCATTCCTGTCAGGGTCTTTTGTAATACCGGAATTTCTATCCAGGGTAAAAAGCAGCCAATGATGACAACGATAACTGCAATTACTCCTATTTGGGCCGAAAAACGCATTTTAACTGTTGATTCTAGGATTTCATTAAAAAAGGATCGCAAATATTGCAATCCTCTTTAACATTTTTTTGAGGTCCCGAGCGGATTCGAACCGCTGTAGGAGCTTTTGCAGAGCTCTGCCTAGCCACTCGGCCACAGGACCATCTATCTATCTAACGCTCATTACCCATCAGCCATTTTACCGGGTTGCGAAAATAGGATATTTTTATGAAGAAAACCCAAATCAACAAGGACAGGAACCTGAATTATTAACAACCTTCATGCAAAGAATACCCGAGTCAGAACTTATTATTAACGAAAGGGGTGCGATCTATCATCTTGCCATCAGGCCCGAAGAATTATCCAGCAATATTATAACAGTTGGCGACCCCGAAAGGGTTGCTGCAGTTAGCAGTCATTTTGATAAAATTGAGACAAAACAACACCACCGCGAATTTGTAACTCATACGGGTTACCTGGGTCATAAAAGGATTTCTGTTGTTTCAACCGGCATCGGAACTGATAATATCGATATTGTTTTAAATGAGCTTGATGCACTCGTAAATATCGATTTTGAATCGCGCACCGTAAAGGATAAGCTCACAGTATTAAATATTATCCGCATCGGCACTTCGGGATCTTTACAAAGAGATATTCCAATCGATAGTTTTGTGGCAAGTACGCACGGTTTGGGGATCGACAATCTCATCAACTTTTATCGATCTGAAAATAATGAAGAAGAAAAGCAGTTACTTCATTCATTCATTACTCACACGCAGCTTCATCAGAAATTTTCCCAACCGTATATCAATAGTGCGAGTGCTTCATTAATGAAGCATTTTGTAAAGGATTTTTATCATGGAATTACGGTTACCTGTCCGGGATTTTATGGCCCGCAGGGAAGAATTTTAAGGCTTGGATTAAATAATCCGAATTTGATTAACCGACTTACTGAATTTCAGTTCGGACAACATAAAATTTCGAATTTTGAAATGGAAACTGCGGGTATCTATGGATTGGGGAAATTATTGGGCCATCATTGTATGAGCCTGAATGCCATAGTCGCGAATCGGGTAACGCAACAGTTTACAAATGACGGCGCAGGTCTGATAAATCGTTTAATCAAAAAGTCACTTGATATAATCTTAGAGATTCCATAATATTTTTCCCGGCTAATTGTTATTATTTTTGCAGGCATTATTCTATTAGTCACGTTTTGATCCTATATGCATATTTCATTCTATAAATACCAGGGAACAGGAAACGATTTTGTAATACTCGATAACAGAAAGGGACAAAATTCAAAGCTCTCCACTTCCGAAATAAAAAATATTTGTGATCGCCGATTTGGAATTGGTGCAGATGGCCTCATGCTGCTCAATGAAAAAAACGGTTACGATTTCGAAATGAAATATTACAATGCTGATGGTAGGGAGAGCAGCATGTGTGGCAATGGTGGTCGGTGCATGGTGAAATTTGCACACAATATGGGTATTCGCAAACCATCATACCAATTTATTGCAGTTGATGGGTTACATGATGCAGAAATAGATCTGAATGGTTGGGTGCGATTAAAAATGGTTGATGTGCATGATGTGGAAAGAAGATACGATGAATTTATACTTAATACAGGCTCTCCACATTTAGTGAAGATGACCAGTAATGTGAAAAATATTGATGTAAGGAAAGATGGTGCAGAAATTCGCAATCGAAAAGAATTTGCACCTAACGGAGTGAATGTAAATTTTGTTGAGAATATTAATGATCATACCATATTTGTAAGAACCTTTGAAAGAGGCGTAGAAGATGAAACCCTTAGCTGTGGAACAGGCGTTGTTGCCTCTGCATTAATGGCCGCCCATAATGAAAATGGATTCAACCAGGTAGATGTACAAACTTTGGGAGGGAAATTAAATGTTGAGTTTGATATTTCTGACGAAGATCACTATACAAATATATGGCTCTGCGGCCCCGCAGATTTTGTATTCTCCGGTGAAATGGAAGTTGAATAGTACTTAGTATAAAGTACTTAGTACTGAGAAAAAGCGCTGAATGACTGTATTCAGGATCTCATTGATATGCAAATGTGCAAAGTAACATCTCGAAAATTCATTGAAATAGAACCCTCCAAAAGAGTCCTTTTTAACCACTGAGCCATAAAGTTTACGAAGGATCACAGAGTATTTAGTCTAAGTTCTAGGCACTAAGTACTTGGTACTTTCCCCTACCTTTGCGCCGCCATGATTCAGTATTTCAAAAACGTTGATGGAGTTACGCTGGCTATTGAAAAGCCGGATAATGAAACCTGGGTAAATATTCTTCCTCCGCTCAAGCATGAGGAATTTGCCGAGGTGTCAGAGTCTCTCGACATACCTATTGAATTCCTTCAGGACTCATTGGATATTGACGAAAGACCAAGGTTTGAATTAGAGGATAATGTGAAGTTGATTGTAATTAAGACTCCCACCGAAAATAATTCTTTCAACGAAAGTGACGCATATTATATCACCATTCCCATTTGTATTATTCTTACACACAATCAAATTGTAACTGTCAATTCCTTTGAGAATGGTGCCATCAAGAAATTTCTTTACACTTTTCAAAACCGGCACCCGGATAAGAAAAACATGATGGTACTTAAGATCTTTGAAAAGATCACTCAAACATTCATGGAGTATCTTAAAGAAATTAACCATCGGCGCAATATTGTTGAACAGAAGTTGTATGATTCTAACAGAAATGAAGAGTTGCTGGAATTGATGCGTATTCAAAAAAGCCTGGTGTATTTTGTTACGGCACTTAGGTCAAATGAAATGTTGCTAATGAAACTGGAGCGGACAAATTTTTTAAGCTTAAATGATGAAGAAAAAGAAATTTTGAACGACCTGATTGTAGATATGTCGCAAGGCCTTGAAATGGCGAATATCTATACCAATATCCTGAGCAGCACTCTCGATGCATTTGCCAGCATCATCAGCAATAACCTAAACAATGTAATGAAGCGGCTCACTTCGATCACGAT
>PSRI01000104.1 GCA_003175935.1 Bacteroidota bacterium | reverse complement strand
TTTCCATTGCGTCACAATATGCACCTGAATTATCATGTGGAAAAGACTTTGCGCTTGCTTTAAAGGAATTTTTTTTCAATTGATTAAACCTTTCCTTTAATTCGCTCTCCCTATTATAATGGTTCATCTTTCCCTCCTACAATTAATTATCCATACACTGTTATTTATCATCACATAGTAATATTTTACCAAAAAAGAATTAGATATTAATGGAGAGTTATTTTATAAAAATTTTGCTACGAAAGAGCATCAAAATATATTGGACGATGATGATAACGCCCAAAAAGTTCAGTAACAAGAAAAGTGCAGCTAGTTAACTTTAGCTGCACTTTTTCTTTTGCTGACGAACGCTAAACTTATGCGTTCCACGATATCAATAAATATTCTGTCAGTGAATTTTTAAAGCAGACTGGAATCAGCCGAACAACATTTGATGAATATTTGAAAAAACGTCCTGTTTAAATTAAATGCCATTTTTAATTTTTCCTTATCAGCTGAAGGTCTGCCAATTTTATTCCAGTCTTCTTTTTAGCCGCTAATTGCTCCTTTGTTCTTTCCGATATAATGTCCCTCTCGAACCCCGCTATGGCTCCCATCATTCGAAAGTAGAGTTTACCCCGTGAGCTTGAAGAGGAAAACAAAGGATTGAACGCTGAAGCAAAAAAAGGCTACTCAGATTTTTTCAAAACTTATAGTGTCCAAAAATATTAAAGCTACCGAAAGGTAGCTTTTTTATCCCTGTTTGCGTCACGAACTATATCTCACGAAATACCACACCCGGTTCGGGGATTGTACATTTTAATTTTCAAAAACCTTTTCCATGATCATGACATCAACAAATTGACCATCCAATTTTCCTTGGTCCTTAAAAACCCCCACTTCCCGATAGCCGTTTTTTCGATAAAGTCCCTGCCCCAATTGATTGAAAGGAAATGTAAAAAGGACAATTTTATGAAATTGATTATGAAGCGCAGCATATTCGATTTCCTTGAGTAACAAAGAGCCGACGCCTTTCTCCCGGTAATCCCTTCTGATATAAATGGATAAATCGGCGACCCCGGCATATGCGCATCTGTTGGAATAGGGATTTAATGATGCCCATCCAATGACCTTATCCTCTTTTTCAACTACGATGACCGCAAAACGCCCGCTATGGTTTTTGAACCATTCCCTCATATATTCCATATCCTTCTGGTCTTCCTCTAATGTGGCAATCCGGTCTTTAATACCCTGGTTATAGATGTGTAAAATCGATTCCAAGTCATTTGTTGAAGCTAGCCTTGTTTTAAACTCTGCTTTCATAATGAATCCCCCTGATTTCATTTGGCTTATCACTATTATATAAAAATTTTTCCAGTTTTTTAAGGAAAAAGGTTGCGAATTGCAAATAATCGATATATAAATAAATCAGGAGGTGGAAATGATGGAAGACCTTCGAGAGTTGTTCCAAATTATGACGCGGCGATTCGGACTATTGAATAAAAATTGCTGCCAAGTTGGGGGAAATGAAATATCCCTTGTACAGAGCCATATCATTTATGAAATCCTTCGTAAAGATAGACCTTCGATTCAACAGATCTCGGAGGCTCTGGGGATGGACATCTCCACTTTCAGCCGACAGATCCAAACGTTAATCAAAATGGAACTGGTGAAAAAAACGCCACTTCCAGATGACAGGCGTGTATCCCTGCTATCCTTAACCACACAAGGAAAGTATGTAGCTGCCAAGATCGACTCGGAAATGAACCAGTATTTGAACGAAGTATTCTCGAATATGAGCGAATTTGAACGAGATATGGTCATCAAATCGATCAAACTGCTGAATGACGCCATGTCAAAATCGACAGTCTGTTGTAAACCATTACTTTGAGCAAGTATTCTTGCTCTTTAATTAAAATCTATTACTTGCATTTTGCAAATAATTTAGGAGTGATTCAGTATGTTTAACGAATATGGGGTATATCAAATACGACTCCTCAAAGCAAAACTACCAGTATTTGCTGTTAACAAATTAAATTCCCTAAAATAAGGGGTCTCACAACATGAGACCCCTTATCGTGATTTTCAATTTTCAAAAACAAAACTATCATCGATTGGCAAAGGCTTCGGCATTAAGAAAATCCTTCTTTGTATTGCACGAGCAAGTTTGGTTTTGATAAACAATGGAATCATCGTTCCACCGATTGCTTTCAACCAAGGCGTATGCCGGATTGCCAATTTTTCAATGCGGATTTGGGAGCGATGAAATAAACGGATTTCTGGTGAACGGATCGTTTGTATTTGCTGCAGCCATTCTTGAGTCGTATCTTGTTTTTCCAATCCTATCCAAACGATATCAGCTGCAACGATTGCGGTTGCCACAGACAAACTGACACCCATAGCCCCAACCGGACTAGCACAATGAGCAGCATCTCCAATCAGCAAACAACCGTCTTTTGCCCATTCCTTTACATATTGAACCCTCGAATTTAACACCGTAAACGCTCTAAAATCTTGCAGTTCCTCGGCAAACGAATGAAAGAGAGGGTTAAGGTCTTTTAGGGTTCCTCTGAATTTCTCGATTCCGCTGCCCCGTATTTCTTTCCAGGTCTCTTTTGGAAATGCAAGCCCGATTTGCATGAGGTCGGGGTATTTGGGAAGCACCAGATAAATGGGTTTCGACATATAAAACCGCAGGGTATTATCCATGTCTTTCGGATGTGGAATGGTAAACCATATCAAATCATTTTCATAAAAATCATATTCAAGTTCAAATCCACCCAATTGACGAATTGTAGAGAATCGTCCATCTGCTCCTATTGTAATTTTGGCTTGAATTTCAAGGTTCTCGCCTTGAGCGTTTTTCGTGATGACTCCTTTAATCTCTTCCCTTTCTTTTAAAAGGCTTTGAACCTTTGTGTGAAAGAGCATACTAAATGAAGGATATTCTTGGCATTTTTTATAGAGTGCCTGAAGTAATATGGGTTGTGGCATCCACATGGCGTAGGGGAATTTCGAATCAATGGCAGTGAAATTGAATTCCTCGATTTGAGCGGAATCTTTCATGATGGCTCCGTGTTTTAGCTTGAGGTGCGGATAGCTTTCTATATAAGAGCGCAAGTTTAATTGATCCAGCATTTGTACGAAACGGGGCTGCAACACTTCCCCGCGAAATTCCCGGTCAAAATTCATATTACGTTCCACGACCAGTACGTTCACTTTTTGTTTCGCTAAGAGCAGTGCCATCATCATGCCGGCAGGACCACCCCCGACTATGCATACATCCGTTCTCAAAGTTTTCATATGTAACCTCCCTTTATTCATTTATATCATTTAATTTTTTTATGGAGAATTAAAGAATAAAAAAAGTGCCTCCCCGTTTGGAAAGCACTTTTTTTATTTTTAACAACAATTACTTTCATTCCCTAACAGCACAAGCCCATTTGCTTCTTGATTAAAGTGGAGAACGAGATTTACCGTATACGGTTCGATATCGGATTCAATTGCCACCTGTATTTCATTGATGGTTACTACTTTATCATTCTTGTCTGCCTCATCCAGAGACAGTCCCACTTTTGGCGCTCCTCAAGACATTCCCGCAAAATAAACACGAATGTTTTTGGCGTCGTTATCTTTTAGCAACTTCTTTAACACATTACGAGCCTGATCAGTGATATTCATTTGTTCATCACCTTTTATAGGATACTTTTATATTACTCCAATGACCTCGAATATGTCCTGAATTAAGCGTCAGGAAATATGCGATGCAATGCTTCTTTCATTTCTGGTTTTACTTTCACTTTTGGGCGAATGGATTTAGCCACTTCTTCCGCTTCATCAATCGTCTTTGCTTTTCCTAGCGACAATAAAGTTCCTACCGCAACGGTCCCTGCACGGTTGCTACCACCACCACAATGGAAATAAACCTTTTTCCCTTTGTTATAGGCATTTAACACATGCTCTATTGACTTCTTGATGGATTCGTCTTGATGCTCGGCATCATCCACGATCGGGCTATGGATACGGTCATATCCTGATTTGTTCTCATGCGACTCTGCTCGTAAATCGAATATGACATCCGCTTTTTCATTTTCCATCATGTCTTTTACATCATCCGCTCCGCCAAAATAAATGCGGTCTTTGATTAATTCGTGATAGTTCTTTGTCGTCATGTTTCATCCACCTTCATGACATTTAGTCAATAAACTTTTGTAGCTGTTCAAACTTTGTGTTTCCCTCACTTATTAAAGGGATAATGGCGCATTGGTCTGATAATTCATGGGTGACCCTTTGAATCCAAACTTCTTCAGCCTGTGCTCTGCCCTTTAATACAGGATCGGTCGTTTTTGTGGCGTAAAGACTTTGGTTAATAACCCACCATTTCGGCACAATACCCGCACGCTTTAAATCATCCTGCAGTCGGCTTGCCTCGAGTACCGGAGTTGCCTCCGCCAATGTGACAATGACCACGCCCGTTTCCTTATGATTTCGCAGCCGTGGCAATAACATTTTTACATTTTCAGGAACTTCCCCTGTTGAGCGAGCGAGTTCTTTATGGTAAGACTGAGCCGCATCCAAAAGCAGCAAAGTATGTCCGGTCGGAGCCGTGTCAATCACGATAATTTCATCCATAGACCGAGCCACAACATCTGCAAAAGCCCTGAATACGGCAATTTCCTCCGTGCAAGGGGAATTTAAATCCTCTTGGATATAGGCGATCGCCTCATCATCCAGTTCTTTGCTGACACTTGATAAGACTTCTTTTTTGTAAGCCTCGACCTCTTCTTTTGGATTGATGCGGCTGATGGTTAAACGGTCACTCCTTTGACTGTCCTGAAAAACATAATCCAGATGGGCAGCTGGGTCTGTGGTAGTCAGATGGACCTTATGACCTTTTTGAACCAACCCTATGGCAATCGCAGATGCCATGGTGGTCTTGCCAACCCCACCTTTTCCCATGGTAAAAATCACTCTGGTATTGTTTTTTGAAAAGTCCTCGATCACTTTATTTAAGCCAGGCAGAGTAATGGTTTGTCCTTCATTTTCTAATTGTGATTCCGGCAGGGTGTATTGTTTCAGGAAATAACGCAGGCTCTTCACACCTGTTAGAGAATACGAAACAAAAGGCAATGAAAAAGTAGCCACTTGTTTTAAATCATTTGGCATTTGTTGCACGGCATTCCGTTGCCGGTTAAAAAACGACGAGGAAACTTCATCTTCCTGCACGTAGGATTGCATGAATCCATTGATCACCATTACCTGATTTGAAATCCCGATTTCCTTTAATTCCTTTGATGCACGGCTTGCTTCCAACAACGATGATTCATCCGGTCTGGCGACAAGAATCAACGTAGTCCTTGAAGGGTCCGAAAGGGCAGCCATGGTGATGGAATAAATCTCCTTCTTTTCGGACAACCCAGCAAGGGGACCCAGGCATGAGGCACCATGAGTGCTTTCTTCCAAAAATCCGCTCCAAGCTGTCGGCAATTGAAGAAGGCGGAGTGTATGCCCGGTCGGAGCCGTATCAAAAATAATATGATCGTACGTTTCTACAATAGAAAAATCCGAAAGCAGATTTGTAAATTCATCAAATGCAGCAATTTCAACCGTACATGCCCCGGATAATTGTTCTTCCATCGTTGCCACTACCGCATCGGGGAGCTTACCGCGAAAAGGTCCTATGACTCTTTCCCGATAGGCTATTGCTGCTTCTTCCGGATCCAAGTTACATGCATCTAAATTAGGGACATCCGCAATCGGACTTGGCATATTCCTAAGCCCGACCTCCAAAACATCCTGCAGGTTGGAGGCAGGGTCTGTGCTGACGAGCAACACCTTTTTCCCTTCATCTATCAAGGCTACAGCCGTAGCGCAAGCGGTTGACGTTTTTCCAACCCCGCCTTTTCCGGTAAAGAATAAAAATTTTGTTTGACTTACATACTGGGTATCGAAAGATTGAAACATGATTTCCACTTCTTTCTTAATTCAATGGTTTAAGATCAATCTTTAGTCCAGCCTTTGGTTTCACCATCAGTTCCTCAACGTTCAAGCCAAACCATTCTGCCAATTCCTCATTGCTTGGGTAGGCTCCGATTTTCACCACTTTGCCGTCCACTAAGGTTACCGGTAGGGAATCCGGTCCCCTTTCATGAAGGATTTTGTTTATCGCTTGTTTCTCAACAAAGATAGCTGGCTCAAATCCAAGGTTATACCGTTTGATGTCGCAGCCTTTTTTCTCTAACAAAAAAATGGCGGTCGCCACTCTTGTCAATTCCGGGTCCACACTTGGTCCACATACACCGGTAGGGCAACATAATGCCGGGTCAAATATTTCTACTTTACTCATAAAAATGAACCTCCCTAAAATCTCCTGACTATTTCATCTTACTCCCCAGTTTCGGCAAAACGTTTAATCCTGTCGCCGATTTGATCACGGACGCGTTGGAAAACTGCCCATTTTTCTTCGTCTGTCCCTTGTGCTTTGGCAGGGTCGTCAAATCCCCAATGAACCCGTTTTACCTTTGGTGGGGTAACAGGGCATTTGTCTGCAGCATCACCACATAAAGTTACAACTAAATCCGCGCTATTTAAATATTCAGGATCGATAAGATCAGAAGTTTGGTTTGAAATATCAATCCCCGTTTCTTTCATCGCTTTTACAGCGTTTGGATTTAATCCATGTGTTTCAATACCAGCGCTTCGCACTTCCCATTCATCACCTAAATAGTTCTTAGCCCATCCTTCTGCCATTTGGCTTCTGCAAGAATTTCCAGTACATAAGAAGTAAATTTTCTTTGTAGTCATGATACATTCTCCTTTATTTTTCGTGTATTATTTTATAAATCACTGCCGCTAAGCTTGCGCCTAAAATTGTTGCGACAATATATATCCATAGACATTGAGTATTTCCTGATACGATAGCTGGACCAATGGATCTAGCTGGGTTCATCGAGGCACCACAAATAGGACCAGCAAACATGGCTTCCAACCCGACGGTAGCGCCAATAGCGATACCGGCGAATTCTTTTACCGCTTTTTCGTGGACCGCGGAACCGAAAATTACCATCATTAAGAAAAACGTGAGGATAAATTCCAAAACAAATGATTGTTGCCAAGAGCCTCTAGGCAAGGTAGCTCCGATTGATGCCACGTTTCCAAATAAGGATAACAAGGTGGCACTCGCTGCGATTCCTGCAAGGATTTGAATGATAATGTAGGAAATTGCTTCCTTCTTCTTAATATCCCCATGGATGAGAAATCCGATCGTCACAGCCGGATTGAAGTGTGCACCCGAAAGGTGACCAAATGTGAAAATTAATGCCATGACCACAAGACCGAACGTAAGGGCGACCCCTACGTGGGTCAGACTTTTCGTAATTTGATCAATGACCACTGCACCCGTTCCGGCAAATACAAGAAAATAGGTTCCTAAAAATTCGCTGATTAATTTCTTTTTCATATGCTTCCCCTTAACAACCGCAGCGTAGTGTCGGGTTGCTTTTTTCAATCTGGTAGATTTTTTCTGTCTGATCCGGAGCATGTTTTAAGATATCATTAACGAGTTCGAACAGGTCGCTTTGCTGATTCAAAGAATAGTAGACCCACTGTCCTTTCCTTGCCTCGTTTACGATTCCGGAATCTTTTAATTTTCGCAGATGTTGACTGATGGAAGGCTGGCTCATATCAAATATTTCTTGAAATTCGCATACACAGCACTCTCGCTGCTTTAGGACGGCTACGATTGTTAAACGCGTTTTGTCGCCCAATAACTTTAAGCCAAGAGCAGCTCGCTCCAATTCCATTTCGGGTATCCCCCTTTAAATTAACATATAACTATTTCCTTATATAAGGTAATACAAAATCATCCTATCTTCAAGCCATTTTAATGTTAAGTGTTTGTAAATGAATATGATAAAAGCCCCCTTATTTGTAAAATTAATAAAGATAAGGCGGTAGAATTGGTAATACCATTTGTGTTTTCGAGGTAGAAAGGCATGAGGAATACAGCTAGTAGTTCAAGTTACCAATTTTTCACCGAGTATGACCTGGATTTTGAATAAACCATGGAAACGAAAAGCCCGACCATTTTACTGGTCGGGCATGATTTGTCTTTTAACGTAGAACATCTCTAATGGATTCCATCGGGATTGCCACCAATATTATTTTATACCACTACTTTCCTCTGGCACCAGTTTATGATATAACAAGAATATAGAACATACGTTTATTAAGTGCAAATATCGCATTTTTTTCGCTACATATTAAATATCTTTAATATGTACTTTGGCTATCACCTCAACGCTTATCGACGGGAACCTAAATATAACAAACGTTCTATATGCAAATAAAATAAAAACCACTTTTGCAATGGACTTTATTTTTCTTATTCAACGAAGGCTTCCTATAGTTTAAGCAGATTTCTTTAAAATCTTTATATCTATTTTATGTCTTTTAAACAGTAGACCTGATATTGATGTTCGCATGGTGACAAGCTAAAAATTGCTTGGATGGCGATAGGTAACAAAAGAATATTGCTTTAAAGGAATAAGGTCATTAACTTGTGAACTGCAACCCAATTGTTTAACACACCTTACAATTAGAGGTGCAGTCCAATGTACCACGTCTTTTACTCTTGTAAGTTTAAGTGAAAACTTTCACAATCTCCTATTTCAATTACCGAACTTTAGATCAGAAAAGGAAACCACTTTATTTATAAAGATAAATATATAAACAGAAGCCTTCATTTTTAATTTTATAGTTTTTAAAAGGTGTTTCTTTTAAAAGTTTCTCGAAATCTTCTCTTGTGTAAGCTCCTTTTTTCAAGAAGGTTTTAAAAGCAAATTTCACAAAATACTTGTCGAATCCCTTCATTTCCCTTACTTCATTTTCAATATCTTCAGAAGTTGCCCCGTAATCCATGTCAATTATTAGAGCTGTTCCGCCTTGTTTTAAAACTCTATGCATTTCATATAGTACCTTTACAGGATCTTTAAAATTCTTAAATGCAGCACTGCACACAATAAAATCGAAAAAGTTATCTTCACAAGGGAGGTTTGCGGCATTACCTTCTTTAAAATCAACAGAAACATTTGCTTCTTTTGCATTATGTTTTTCAATTTCCACAAAATCAGGGCTTATCTCGACTCCAGTTACACTAAAGCCTTTCTTAGCAAGCTCTATAGACAAATAACCCGGACCTGGTGCGACTTCCAATATATTTGCATTTTTACTAACATGAGATGCCACTTCATGAGCATATCTTTGCATTTCAGCCATTCTGCTTTTGCGAGAATTTTTATCATACCATTTTGCTGTTATCCCATAAATACCCACATCTTTCTTTTTCCTTATATTTTTCATCATTACTTCTCCTTCAAATATATTGATATTCAAAATATAATTACCTATAATTACAAATACCTAACAAGGTTAGCCACCTAACACTGTTAGTATATAAACTAACAGTGTTAGTGTCAACGCTGATTTTTGAAATATTTTTATGGAGTGATTTTATGGCTGTAACAAAAGAAGCAATTATTAAAGCATCACTAGATATACTTAATCGAGATGGAATAAGCAAATTAACAATGCGTGCTTTAGCAAAAGAATTAAATATTAAGGCAGCATCCTTATATTGGCACATTAAAGATAAACAGGATTTATATGATTTGATCGCTGAACACATCAACCAAGAAATAACACTACCTAAAACATCGGATGATGCAAAAGAAACATTAACAACCTTTGCTTTAGATATTCGTAGAGTTTTATTAAAAACCAGAGATGCGGTAGAGATCATGGCATCATCTTTTCCTAGTACGCCAAGCAGAATAAATGGAATTAAATTTCTCTTAGATGTATTAACAAAATATGGAATCCCTAATAAAAACTGTCTGATCGCTGCAAATATTATAAATAATTATGTTTTATCATTTGTAGCTGATGAAATTCGGGCAAAAAATATTTCAAAACATTTTTCTCCAGAAGAAATCAAACAGTTTGGATTAATTTTTGGAGAACAATATGAAACGAATCTGGATTTTGAGCAACAATTTTTATATGGTTTACGAGTTATACTAGCTGGGCTACTTGTTGAATAAAAT
>PSRI01000117.1 GCA_003175935.1 Bacteroidota bacterium | reverse complement strand
GCTCCCCACCAGTGGAGCGAGTGGCTCCGGATTGCTACTAAGGAATATAATTTTGAGAGCTTAATATCCTTATGGTTGAACTCCCACAATTCGCGACTAAATTGGTCACTTTACAATTAATATAACACTAGTACCTGGATATAAGAAGGTTAATTGTTTCAGGAACTCGTTGTGGTGGTTCCTGAAGACAGAAAGCACGGCGCAAAGGTGTAACGCAAAGCCGCAAGTACTAAAATCTAATATCCCCGCCGGTACCGAACGGTACCTGCCCGAATGACTCGTTCAGGCGGGCGTTCGGGCAGACAAAAACCCTGCCTGCCGGTTTACCTGCCGAAGGTAGGCAGGCAGGTAAAATCCTATATCCCGTATCCCAGATCCCATACATCTGTTATTAGTTTTTACCCAATAATTTTTCTAAATTTCAAATATGGAATCCATCGGTATTCAGCAACAGTTTTTCAACCATCTTAAATCCATCCTCCCTTCTCATCTTTCTCTGGCAGATGCTATGGGAGATTTATTGAACCTTAGCGCCGATAGCGTTTATCGCCGGATCCGGGGTGAAAAAGAGCTTTCACTGGGAGAATTAAAAATTTTGTGTGAGCATTTCCATGTTTCACTCGACCAGGTTCTCCAAATGAAAAATAATACTATCGTTTTTCATGCGCCAGAATTCGACCAGAGCGAGCATAACTTTGGAGACTATCTGCAACGAATGCTCAATCAGCTCACCTATATCAACAGCTTCAAGAAGAAAGAATTTCTGTATTCTGCCAAAGACATTTTCGTCATACACTCTTTCCACGTAAAAGAGCTGGCGGCATTTAAGATTTTCTTTTGGTCAAAAAGCATCATGAATAATCCCGATTTAAAAGACAGATATTTTTCAATCCGGGATTATCCGTTTGATGATTATTTTTTACTCGGACAAAAAGTAATTAAGGAATACAATGAAATGCCATCATCGGAGGTTTGGAACTTCGAGACTATGAGCAGCACCATTCACCAGATTGAATACTATCGGGATGCGGGCCTGTTTAAAACTAAAGAAGATCTGCATGCAGTGGTGGATGCAACTGATATCATGCTAACCCATATCCAAAATCAGGCAGAAAAGGGACACAAGTATATGTATGGCCACGGTGAAGCCGGACACCGAATGCCGGTTAAATATTATATCCAGGATCTCATCCTTGGAAATAACAGTGCCCTGGTTGAAATCGATGGAAAATACCTTAGCTATCTCAACCACGGCGTACTTCACTACCTTATTACCAGCGACGAAAGATTTAATTCAAGAGCGAATAGCAGTTTCCATACATTACTGAGTCGATCTACATTGATAAGCCAGACGAGCGAAAAAGAAAGAAGCAGATTTTTTAGAACGCTGCGCGAAAAAGTTCAGGCTTGTAAGAATGGAAGTTTATGATTCGTTGGTAGCAAGTAGTACCTGCCATGCGGCCCGAACATCTCCTTTGTCTAATAATTCCTTTGCGTATAGTTGAATCTCCTTCTCCATTTCCTCAGGATTCACTGCATAATATTGAAAGATATTGGTGAGCCTGGAATCTTCAAACGAAGGATCAATCACGGGTAATTCATGCACATTTGCAAGCTGACCTAAATTATTTCCACTGAGAATTCTGCTCGTTCTTAGGTTTACGGGTAAAGCATCCATCCCGATTCCCAGTTTTACATTGGGTTTTTCAACCTTAAATAAATTCGATTCATTTACTACACTGTACCAGTCTCCACCCAATCTTGCAACCTGGTGTAATTTTGTTTGATCAATATAACCTTTAGCATCTAAAATCGATTCGTCAATATGCATTCTTAAAACTTCACATAAAACTAAGTTTCCTGCTCCGCCTTCATTCCCCAGTACTTTTATTTCCATTACCCTGCATTCCATTTTTACCTTACTCTCTTTAACCATTGGCGGTTTAATGAGTGTGGAAGGCTGCTCAGTAAATCCAGCTTTCATAAATTCATTCACATCTCTTGGAAAATCGCAACTTGCTAAACTCGTTTGTTGAACCATTTCATAATCCACGATATTCACGGCAACTTCAGGAACTTCTCTTAAATTTTCAAGTGTGTGCTTAATTGTATTATCTCTTACTCTCCGGGAAGGCGAAAAAACGATCACCGCAGGGTTTGTAGAAAATAAATTGAAAAAACTAAAGGGGCTTAAATTCACATTCCCATTTTTGTCGACTGTGCTCGCAAAGCAAATGGGCCTGGGAGCAATGGCATGCTGCAGATAATTTTGCCTTTCGGCTACGGATATTTTATCTATATCAATGATCATTTCCTTTTGGAAAATTTCGAATGAAAAAAAAGAGAAAAGCCAGCAACTCAATTGCTGTTGCAGCCAGGTAATAATTTATTGTCCTATGTTGAACCGGGAAATCTCCTGAAACTGAATAATATCTCCTCGGTAATTGAATAGTCTCGAGATGTTTAACGGGAACTGATAAAATAAAAACGACCACCACAATCCCGGCAACTACCCAGCACACCCTTGCATAAATTTTTCTAATTACCAATTGACCCAATGTTTTGAAAGCGACAGTAATTGCCAGTGCACCAACAAAATTCAAAACAAGTCCGGCCATTGGATTCAAACCGGTAATGGCCAAACTTCGTAAAGATGGAAATTCATAAATGGCACCTGCAATTAAATAATAAAGGAGCGGAATAATACATGCCGCAATCAATAAATACCACCACCAGTTAATTTTTTCCTCCATTATTTTTTTCTGGCGAAAAGTGAAAAATCATCATCATCCAACACAATTTGATTTATCAGCTTTCCTAAACCGTCTATTTCTAAAATAACTTCGTCACCTTCCTTTAACCACTGTTCCTGGTAACCGGGGTCATTCAACTTTCCCGTTCCATTCAATTCCAAAAAACAGCCGGTGCCAACTGTGCCGCTACCAATTACATCTCCCGGATATAAATCAACTCCGTAAGATGCTCGTTCAATTAATTCGGCAAAGGTCCAGTCCATATCACCCAAATTTCCTTCACTAACCTGTTTTCCATTCACTGTGCATTTCATTTTCAGGTTCCAGTTTTTTCCCACATGATTTTCTTTGCATGGAATTTCATATTGCTCAAGCTCATCTAAAGTAACAAGCGATGGCCCGAGTGCCGTGGCAAAATCTTTACCCTTGGCCGGACCAAGATTTAGCATCATTTCTTCCATTTGCAATCTTCTTGCACTAAAATCATTCATAATTGTAATACCGGCAATATATTCATCGGCTTCTTCTGCCCTGATATTTCTACCGGGCTTCGAAATAACAATCGCAGCTTCAAGTTCGAAGTCCAGTTTTTCAAGATGGTCCGGCATGCACACTACATTTCCGGATCCCATGATGCTATGATGATTCGTAAAATAAAAAACAGGATACTGATCAAACTCAGGAATCATTGGTACTTTCCTATTTCTTCTCGCCGATTCTACATGCTGACGAAAAGCATATCCATCCCTGCAGGACGGTGGAAAGGGGACAGGCGACAGAAATCTCACATCTCCTATTGGAATACCTTTGTTTTTTGAAATTTGACCTTCTATAACTGCTAATTCTGCTGAAAGTGCAATTGGAACCAGGTCTTCCCAATAATTTAAAAACATTCCCATACTTGTTGGAAGATCGGGATGTAAAATATCTGAATCGAAAAGCAATCCATCTACCAAAACAGCCAGCTGATCGTGCTCGTCCTTGTAATAAGATACCAGTTTCATTGAATCAAAATTGTTTGTTCTTCAATATAATTTTAATCGCGGCCGACAAAAATATGTAATTAAATTTTCTGCTTGTTTTGTACATTCATTTTTCAGACGACCGCCATGAAAGAAATAGCACTAGCATTCATTTTATTTTTTATTTTACAACCGAAGCAAAAACCCGAATCCTGGATAAGAATTAATTTGCTCGGTTATCAACCTCAATCCAGTAAGACAGCTATTTGGTGCAGCAAGGATGAAAATTCTATTATAAAATTTCAACTGGTTGATGCTACAAGTTCCAAAGTTGTTTTTGAAGGAAATGCCGGCAATCCATTTGGCAGCTATGGCCCATTTAAACAAACATACCGGCTGGAATTTTCTTCATTTAAAAAACCTGGCAATTATTATTTGCAGGTTGGAGAAACAAGGTCGCTCAACTTTCCCATAAACGATCATGCTTATGATGGCGCCGCAGATTTTTGTCTGAAATACATGCGCCAGCAACAAAGCGGCTATAATCCATTTTTAAAAGATTCCTGCCATACTCACGATGGATATACAATGTATGGTCCGATGCCAGACAGCACTCATATTGATGTTGCAGGAGGCTGGCACGATGCTACCGATTATTTGCAATATGTAGCGACATCCGCAAATGCCACCTATCATTTGCTCGCTGCGTACCGGGATTTCCCAATTGTTTTTGAAGATAAATACCAATGGAACGGACTGGAAGGTTCAAATGGCAGAGCTGATGTTTTGGATGAAGCTAAATGGGGGTTGGACTGGCTCATGAAAATGCACCCTCGTCCGGATTGGATGTTTAACCAACTCGCCGACGATCGGGATCACAAAGGATTTCGATTACCAAATAAGGATTCGGCCGATTACGGAAAAGGACTCGAGAGGCCTGTTTATTTCTGCACAGGTGAACCACAAGGCTTAGGCAAATATAAAAACCACGCTACAGGCACGGCATCAACTGCAGGAAAATTCAGCAGTGCATTCGCATTAGGATATCAAACGCTTGCCAGACTGGATCCTGAATACTCAATTAAATGTCGTGATAAGGCTTTCAGTGCCTACTTGTTTGGATTGAAAAAACCTGGGGCCTGCCAAACGGCATCTGTTGTGAGTCCTTATATATATGCTGAGGACAATTGGACCGACGATATGGAACTTGCCGCAGCAAAACTTTATTCATTAACCCGGGACACTACTTTCAAGTATGCTGCCATGAGGTATAGTCAAATGGAAAAAATTACTCCATGGATGGGTGCCGATACAGCCAATCATTATCAGTGGTATCCATTTGTAAACGTTGGACATTATGAACTGGCAAAACTGGTTTCAGGAAAAGAGAAATCGGAATTGCTGAGTTATTATAAACAGGGTATTGAAAAAATTTGGAACAAAGCAAAATCAAATGCGTTCTATAGAGGGGTTCCCTTTATCTGGTGTAGCAATAATTTTACAACTTCTTTTGCCATCCAATGCTACTGGTATCGTCATTTGAGTGGCGACAACTCTTACCTGAAATTAGAACAGGCAAATTTTGATTGGCTATTGGGATGCAATCCCTGGGGAACCAGCATGATCGTTGGTCTTCCGGAAAATGGTGACTACCCTGATGATCCTCATTCCTCGCTAAATGTTTTATACCATTACCAAACGCTGGGTGGTTTGGTTGATGGACCTGTATATGGAAAAATATTTGCGAAGCAATTGGGAGTTACAATAGTTCATGGCGATGAGTATTCAGATTTTCAAAGCGATCTGGTTGTTTATCACGACGACTATGGAGATTATGTAACGAACGAACCTACAATGGATGGAACTGCATCACTCATTTACCTTCTTGCTGCTAAACAGGCTGAATCAGGCAAAGATGTAAAAAAAAAGCCCTGACCTACGATCACGGCGCAATCATTAGAGGAGATAGTACAAAAAAAGAATTGTCGATTGTATTTACCGGGGATGAATTTGGAGATGGCACAAATCTTATTGGCCAAACTCTAAAAAACAAAAATGTAAGAGCCTCTTTTTTTCTTACGGGAAAATTTTACAGAAATGAAAGCTTTCAAAAATCAATCCGCTTATTGAAACAGGGAAAGAATTATCTCGGCTCACACTCTGATCAACATTTGTTGTATTGCGATTGGGCAAAAAGAGACAGTTTGCTGGTTAGTAAGGAAGAATTCAAAAATGATTTGGAAAAAAGCTATTCCGAACTGGACAGATTTGGAATTAAAAAATCCCAGGCCAATTTCTTTTTGCCGCCATATGAATGGTTTAATGATTCCATTGCGACCTGGACTTCATCCGTGGGACTTCAATTAATCAATTTTACTCCCGGAACCAAAAGTAATGCGGATTATACCACTCCCGACATGAAAAATTATCGGACAACTGAAGAAATATTCAATTCAATTATTGACTACGAAAAAAAACATACAAGTGGCTTAAATGGATTCATCCTGCTTATACATGTGGGAACCGATCCGAAACGCAAGGACAAACTCTATAAAAGACTTCCGGAATTAATAGATTATCTGAAAGCGAAAAAATACAGGCTGGTAACTGTTGATCAATTATTAAGTGATAAATAATTCTTACCATTTTTCATTCTCATCTATATCATGTTGCTGCTTGAATTCCCGGCGTGTCAGGATTTTTTGAGTCTGCCTTTCTATAATAAGGTTTGCGATAATTTTGCCACTATCCTCTCCCGAAAACTGGTTTAGCAGAAGGCGAAGTTTAGATTCGTTTACATCGATGCGGTAAAGTATAAATACGAGATGTTCGAAATTATTTTGGATGAGCCAGTTTATTTTGAGGCTCAGTTGCTGCTCCAGTTCTTCCATTGATAACCGTTCCGGGCAGGAGAGCTCAAATTGCTCAGTAATGCTTTTTGTGATTTCCAACTGATCGTCCATATGAGGATAGGTTTAGGTCAGAAATATTCGATCTCCTAAAATCTCTCCATCACGCCCAGTCCAAACAAAGCGAAATCGTATTTTGCCGGATCGTTAGCATCAAGCCTTTTCAAATGACTTGTAAGTTCCAACGCTGCCAACCAATCGGTCTGTTTTCTCGAAATCAAACCAAATCTTCTAGCCACTCTTGCAACATGCAAATCTACTGGACAAATCAGTTGCGAAGGTTTAATATTTTCCCAAATTCCAAAATCAACTCCTTTGTCATCCTTTCTGACCATCCACCTCAAAAACATGTTGAGCCTTTTGCACGATGACTTTTTTTGGGGACTGGCAATATGTTTTTTAGTTCTATTGGGCACATGTTCCAGAGAAAAAAATCTGTGATAAAAACCGTTTAATCCGTCTTCAATGGAATCATCTGCCGGATCGAGCTCCACAAGGAATGCCGATTCAAGTGTCGGTTCTTTAAAGGTTTTCAAATTTTTTTTATCAGTATACTGAAATCTCAGAACCTCGATAAAATATAACAGATCCGTTGAATTAAAAGTCCGGTGTTTGAATTGTAATAGGGGCTTCAAATCCTTTTGATTGTGAGAAATGATGAATTCATAAGGTTCATCATCCATCATTTTCATTAACTCTTTGCATTTATTAATGATCGTAGTTCTGTTTCCCCAGGCCAGTATTGCTGCAAAAAAGCCAGCAATCTCAATATCCTGTTTCCGGGCAAACATATGAGGAATGGAAACAGGATCATTTTCAATGAACGAAGGCTGATTGTATTCTTCAACCTTTCTGTCGAGAAATTCTTTCAATGAATCTCCGATGATGTTAGAATTCGATGATAGGGAATTTTTATTTATCGTCAGGCTTTCCATTATTTTGATATCGCTTGATTCAGATCTTCAATTAAGTCTTCAGCATCTTCGATGCCAACGCTTAATCTTATTAATGCATCAGACAAACCGTTCTTAATTCTTTCTTCCCTGGGAATGGATGCGTGAGTCATTGAGGCCGGGTGGTTGATCAAAGATTCAACGCCGCCAAGGCTTTCTGCGAGGGAAAAAACTTTGGTAGATGAGAGTACTTTCATTGCTGCCTCAATGGTGTCATCTTTCAATGTGAAACTCATCATGCCTCCAAAGTCTTTCATTTGCTTTTTGGCGACATTATATCCCGGATGATCTTCAAATCCACACCAGTATACTCTACCTACTTTGGGATGTTTCTTTAACCAGGTTGCCAGTATTCTCCCATTTTCGCAATGTTGTTTCATTCTCACATGCAGGGTTTTTATGCCGCGCAAAACCAGGAAGCAGTCCATTGGTCCGGGTACAGCTCCACTGCTTTTTTGAATAAAATAAAGTTTTTCTCTAAGTTCATCATCATTCATCATGAGCGCACCCTGGATTACGTCACTATGCCCTCCCAAATATTTTGTTGAAGAATGCATTACTATATCCGCGCCCAGGTCAAGGGGATTTTGCAGATAAGGAGAAGCGAAAGTGTTATCAACACAAATCCAGATTTTTTTCCCTTTAGTCAGTTCCGCAATCGCCCCAATATCAGTGATGTTCATCAGCGGGTTTGTGGGGGTCTCGGTCCAGATCAATTTTGTTTTATCATTCATCGCCGCTTTAACATTCACAGGGTCCTGCATATTCACAAAATGAAACTTAATTCCGTAGTTCTGAAAAATTTTCGTGAACAGCCGATAAGAGCCACCATACATATCATTTGAAGCGATTACTTCATCGCCCGGCAATAAAAGTTTTAGAACAGCATCAGTGGCTGCTACCCCACTTGAAAATGCAAGTCCGTGTTTTCCATTCTCAATAATCGCCAGAGCTTCTTCGAGTGCCTTTCTGGTAGGGTTTTGAGAACGCGCATATTCAAATCCCTTATGTTTTCCTGGTGCAGATTGAACATAAGTTGAAGTTTGATAAATAGGAGTCATAATCGCTCCCGTAGATGGATCCGGGTGTGCGCCTGCATGAATAAATTTTGTTGCTGCTTTCATTCTTGTTTCATTTTTTAGATTCGTTCCGTTTGCAAAGATGCGTAAATCGAAAATAATCGTGATGCTCTATAATTGTTACCGTATTTCATCCAAATTTCCAGTTTAACACAAGCTTAACCCTATTGGCAAAATAAGGTGTAACATTTATCAAACCCTTTGTGGATACGGGTTTCAAGTCCTGGACAATACCCACAGACTTCATCGTTGTGCGAAAGGCTTCGTAAATCTTATCATGATCCTTCCAACGATACAGTTTTGATTGACACGCATATTTCATCCTTATAATTTAGTGTGCTCAAACCTTTCCTTTTGTTCAAATTAAACTATGCGTCATGAAAAAGTTAATAATTCTAACCTGTTCCACACTACTACTCATGGCAAGCACGTACGCCAGGACACCAGAAGTGAATGAAAAAGTTCTCAAGGCTTTCAACGAAACCTTTACAAATGCCCAGCAGGTAAATTGGGAGGAAAAAGATGGGAGTTACACAGTTCATTTTACACAAACTACGGTGAGATATCGAGTCAATTATGATTTGCAGGGCAATATTGTAAGTTCGATTAGATACTACGATCCAAGTATGCTTCCAACAAACATTTTATCACTGCTTAAGAAAAAGCATTCACAAAAAACTCTTTATGGAGTAACTGAAGTAACAGTTGGAAGTGATGTTGCTTATTTTATCAAAATGTTCGATGACAAAAATTGGTATACTGTTAAGGCTGACGGATCCGGATCAAATGATATTGTAGAAAAATATAGAAAGAATTAATTCCGGGTGAAAAATCAAATAGAGATTAGTGTGCCGGCTACCAGATAACGCCAGTCATAATTATCCTCCGCAAACGCGGCTTGCGGTATTACAGGATTTTGCAATAGATCCTTTTTGAGTATGCCTGCGGTAATAAGCTTTTTCCTGGATTCAAGGACCAGGTCTCGCAAGGAAGGATGATTCATCCATTCATTTTGCGGAGGTTCAAATCCTATCTTGTCTGTCCTCCAGGTAATTTCCGCAGGCAACTCTTTTTTTATAGACTCCCGAAGGATCCATTTCGTATACCCATCCTTCATTTTGTACGAAGACTGCAGGGAGAAAACAAATTCAACTAACTCATGATTCAGAAAAGGTAATCTCACCTCTCTTCCATGCGCCATTGAATTCCTATCGGCATAAATCAATAATTCCTCCAGCCCAAATTGAAGAGTATTGTAATAAAGAATATCATTCAGCTCCCTTACTATCGGCTTATTACAAAAATCGAAATCATAGTATGCATGCAGAAATGCCTGCGAAATGCCGGGTATTCGTTTTAATTTTTTCGAGGCCCGCGATTGCAATTCCAAAGCAGTCATTCCGGGTACAAATGCCGCAATTCTATTCTTTACGTTCCAATTCCATTTTACTTTATTTAATTCGAAAGCTTTCTTTTCTTTTCGGTAACTCAAAAATTTTCTCTTAAACAATAATTCCTGAAGCCACCAGTGAATATATTTTTGATAACCGGCCAGCATTTCATCTGCACCCTGGCCATCTAACAACACCTTAACTCCTTTTTCTTTGGCCAGCTCAAAAACTTTGTATTGTGCATAAACACTCGATGACCCAAATGGAGATTCATGATGAAAACATAATTTTTTGAAATCTTCTATGAATCCTTCAGCGCTGGGCTTTGCGAAATTGCCGGTCAAAGCAAATTGGTCCGTAACCTTTTTGGCAAAAGTACTTTCATCTTTATCAAAGCCGGGAAAACTTGCAGAAAAACAGTTATGACCATTTAGCAATCCGGAAACGCCATTTATTGCAGCTACAATGGAAGAGCTATCTAATCCACCACTTAAACTGGTGCCTAAACTCACATCGCTTCGCAAACGTCTTTTCACAGAAGTCAAAAACAGTTCCCTGAATTTTTCAACTGCATCACCTACACTTCCCTCATAAACTTCGGCTCTTTCAATATCCCAGTATTGTTGAACCAGCATCGACTTTGAATCGGCAACAAGTTTTAGTGAATGTGCAGGGGGCA
>PSRI01000148.1 GCA_003175935.1 Bacteroidota bacterium | reverse complement strand
GCTCCCCACCAGTGGAGCGAGTGGCTCCGGATTGCTACTAAGGAATATAATTTTGAGAGCTTAATATCCTTATGTTTGAACTCCCACAATTCGCGACTAAATTGGTCACTTTACAATTAACATAACACTAGTTCTTGAAAGCATTGTAATTTCACCAAGATTTTAGGCCATGGCAAGGAAAATTTTGATCTGGATAACTAAAGGAATTGTATTTCTCTATCTTTTTTTAGCAGTAATCCTATTTCTGTTTGATGCGTTTATACAGTTCCGTGATAACGATAAAGATTTAGATCAATATTTTCGGGCCCGTCATATCAATCATGCCATCAGCTATTACAAATCCCACGGAAGAACCATAAGATATATTACAGTAGGCAATGAAGATGCCCCATATACCATTTTATTCATTCACGGTGCACCAAGCTCCATTAGCTATTTCAGGAGTTATTTGGCTGATGATTACTTATTAGACAAAGCGCAGCTTTTTGCGGTTGACCGTCCGGGTTATGGATACTCTGGCTTTGGGAATCCTGAGCCTTCAATTGAAAAACAGGCAGAAATAATCAGGCCTATACTGGATAGCCTGCACCATATAAATCACCCGGTAATTATTGTTGGAGTTTCCTATGGTACCTCAGTTGCCTGCAGGCTCGCCATGGACCACCCTGATCTTGTAGATGGGCTTGTATTAGTCGCACCTGCTCTTGCACCTGGAGAAGAAAAAGTTCCGGGAATAGCCCATGTCATAGAAAATCCACTTTTTAAATGGATGATTCCACGCATGTTTATTTCGGCTAATGCTGAAAAGCTGAACCATAAAAAAGAATTGGAAAAAATGGTTCCACGTTGGAGCAAAATTCACGTGCCGGTTATCTATTTGCAGGGGTCTGAAGACGGATTGGTCTATCCAAGTAATGCCATTTTTGCGAAACAAAAATTATGTAATACATCCTGTCTCTCCATTAAGATGATTCCCGGGAGAGGGCACCTTATTGCATTCTCCGAACAAAAATTAATTGGGAATTCGATTTACGATATGCTCAATTTTTCGCAGAATTACTACAACGATAAAAAAACAAAATCTCAACAGGCTGCTATTTCGACTTATTAAGATATTCTTCGAGACCATTTGAATATCTCGCACCTCTTTTTTCAGCCACCAGATCTGCAGAAAACATGATCGCTGATTGAATGGCAAGAGTAATACCAAGGCCAAACCAAAAAGATTTATCAATATTGCTTCTGTAAAGGAAAATCAAAATAATTCCAACCACGAGCAATACAATCTCAGTCCATCGGTATATCACAAAATTTTGCATCACTTTTTTCATTCTCGGCAATTCATCCGATTTTAGTTTACCCGGATCCATATCCATCGCATAAACATTACTGATCCTTTGGTTATCGCTTCTTGAATAAACTGAATAGCCAACAATTGCCTGAATCAAACCAATCACAATTAATGGAATGGCAGCTCCTTTGTGAAATTCCGTTTTCCAGTAAAAATAAAATGCCAATGCAAGAGCAATAGCAATTAAACCCAGGACCAGAAACAATAAGCTTTCCTGTTTTTCCTGAACAAAATATTTTTCGATTTCAGCTTTCGTGATCATGTTGGCCAGGTTTTGGTTAAGATTATTTTTCCAGGGCGTCGATCACTTCTTTGGATGAAGGTGAAATAGATGGATCAAAATAATTAGTAAGAACTCCATTTTCATCGATGAGATATTTGCTAAAATTCCAGCTGGGTTGCTGATCGTTCCAACCATTTTCTGATTTATTGGACAGCCACCGGAAAACCGGATCTTGATTTTGCCCTTTGATTACTGTGCTTTTACGGGCGAGTGGAAAAGTAACGCCAAAATTAACTTTGCAAAATTCAGCGATCTGAGCATCATCTCCTTTCTCCTGTTCTTTAAAATCATTGGCGGGAAATCCAAGCACAATTACTTTGTTGCCATACTTCTGAAAAATTTTTTCGAGATCGTCATACTGTGGAGTATACCCGCAATCACTGGCAGTATTCACAAGCAATATCTTTTTTCCTTTGAAATCAGCAAGCTTTTGCTCCTTACCATTGTTAAGGGTAAAGCTTAAATCATATATAGAATGTGTGGGCGAAGAATGATTCTTGTTACTGATCACTTTTGAATTTCTTCCTGCAATTTTCGCGATTGGAACCCAGATTGGGTAAACGGCTTTTAGTATTTTTTGTCTTACAGTCATATCCTTTGAATTAATATTCATAATTAGGACGTACAGGAAAACAGCAATCCCCGTTATGATAATTACAATCAGGAACAATTTCAGTTTGAATTTTCCCGGATAAATTTTCATCGGATTAATTTCTTAAAAAGTCCTAACCTGTTTTTAAAAGATGGATATTTCAGGGCCGGATCAAACCAGGTTGGAGTCTCCAGCACTGATTTTTCTCGCGTAAATGTATCAAACGAATATTTGCCATGAATGCTGCCTGTTCCACTCAATCCCACTCCGCCAAAAGGCAAATGGTGATTAGCGAATTGCCATGCGGCGTTATTAATACATCCGCCACCAAACGATACCCGGTTGATCCATTTTTCTTCACTGGCAGCAGATGAGGTGAAAAGATAAAAAGCAAGGGGATTAGGATTTTTCTTAACAATTTGCACGGCCTCTTCAAAAGTTTCATAACTCAATATCGGCAAAATGGGCCCGAAAATTTCTTCAGTCATAACCCTTGCGTTCACATTTACTTCATCCAGCACAGTTGGAGCAATGTATAATTTAGATTTGTCGTGAGTGCCGCCGAAAATCACTTTGCCATCTTTCAGGTATTCAAGAAGTTTATCAAACCGTTTTTCATTTATAATTTTTCCATAATCATAACTACCCGAAGGATCGTCTCCATAAAATTTTTGAATCTTTTCTTTCAAAAGACTTACAAATTTTTCTTTAATTGATTTATGCACTAACACGTAATCGGGAGCAACGCAGGTTTGTCCAACATTTATGAATTTGCCTAGTGCAACTCTTTTGGCAGAAACTTCGAGATTTGCACCTGGTTCAATGATTGCGGGACTCTTACCTCCAAGTTCAAGCGTCACTGGTATTAGATCCTTTGCCGCCATTTGGTAAATCGCCCTTCCCACAACAACACTTCCTGTATACATTATGTGATCGAAACGAAATGAATTCATTAATTGGGGCACAACTTCGCCTCCTTCTCCTGTAACAACTTTTATATAGTCATCGGTAAAAATGCTGGAAATGATTTTTTGGATGATTTTTGCTGTTGCCACGGAATATTCTGAAGGTTTGATCACTGCGCAATTTCCACCTGCAATGGCACCCACCAGTGGAATCAATAACAATTGAAGAGGATAGTTCCAAGGTGCAATGATGAGAACTACTCCCAGGGGATCGCGATATATTTTGCTTGTAGAGGGAAAATTTACGAGGTTTGTTGATACCTGTTTGGGTTCCATCCACGCATGCAAATTTTTCAAAGTCGTATTGATCTCTGCAAGCAATAATCCGGTTTCTGTGGCATAAGTTTCAGCTACACTTTTTTTAAGGTCTGTATACAGGGCTTTTTCAATCTCTTTTTCATTATCCAGTATAGCTTTCTTTAATTTCCTGAGCTGTTCCACTCTAAACGAATAGGATCGGGTTACTCCGCTATCGAAAACATTTCTCATGGCGCTCATCGGGGAATCGCTCATAATGGAGATTTATATTCTGCTAAAGTACAGAATAGTCCAGGGTTCATTATGCGGTATTTATTTAAGCAATAAGGAAAGTATGTAAACGGTAATCAGACCAACTATTCCCATCCAAATGGTTGCCAGAGTGTATACCCGGAGCATGGGCCTCATTTCGATTCTCGAGAATTTAGTGATTACCCAGAAATATGCATCGTTTGCATGAGATATAACCATGGACCCTGCGCCCATCGCGAGAACGCAAAGTAGTTTTTGGTTGTCACTCACTATTCCTAAAGTTGGTAATAAGGGTGCTAAAATGGATGATGCAGTAATAATTGCAACCGTGGAAGATCCCTGCGCGGTTTTAAGTAGGGCTGTAAGCAGAAATGGGAACAAAAGCAATGCAGAATATCCTCCTACATTAAGATTTGAAAAGTGATCTCCCAAATGAGTTGCAGCAAGTACACCACCGAATGAACCACCTGCACCAATAATAACGAGAATACCTCCTGCTTTTTCAGCAGCATCCTGGAGTAATTTGGCAAACTGTTTATTCTCCCATTTTCGATTTGAGATTATGGCAAGGACAATACCAATAGAAAGAGCTATAACAGGTTCACCTAAAATAGAAAAAAAATTTACGAGTCCTGACCCATTTATTTTCTCCACAGAAAAAAAGGATCTGATGGCAATTAATAGGATGGGCACAATCACCGGAACGAAAGCCTTTGAAACTTTGGGAAGAACTCTCGAAGCTAATACGGTTTCAGTTTTCTCAGATTCTTCAAATTTCAATTTCCTTGAAGAAAATTTCGTCCAAATGTAACCGGTAAGCATACATGGGATAGCTACAATGATTCCATAAGTGATTAGTCGGCCAAAATCAACTCCAATTATTCCAGCAGCGGCAGCTGCGCCCGGGTGTGGTGGAATTAAACAATGAACAGAATATAAGCCGGTAGCCAGGGAAGCCGCCATGATCACCATTGGAGTTTTTGTACGCCTGGCTAATGAATCGTTTAATCCACTTAAAACAATATATCCTGAATCACAAAAAATGGGAAGTCCAACAACAAAGCCCGTCATGCTCATCGCAAAAGCTGCATATTTTTCACCAACAAGCTTCAACATAGATTCAGCCATAACAATTGTACAACCCGTATGCTCAAGAATAACTCCAAGCGTTGTTCCCAGAACAATGATCCAACCCAGGGATTGCATGATATTCCCAAATCCTTCCTTCGCCGATTTTATTATATCCGGGAATGGCATTTGAACACAAATCCCAACGAGAAAACAGGCAAGCATTAACGCAAAAAAAGCGTGTATCCTGAACCGTGTTGTAAGAACTACAATTAATGCAATTCCAACAACAAGTGAAAGTGTGATTTGAATTAGGGAAGCCGACATAGCTCGTTGAACTTGATTGACAAAAGAAATAAATATTTTTCAAAAGCACACTTTCAAATTCGACATAGTTATGATTGTTTTTTTGACTTCCTATTCTGATCGATCATCCATGCAGCTTCAACCAAAGATTCCAGGGTTTCATAAAATGCAATCAAATTTTTCTTTGACTTCTCATTATAATAATCTCCACTCTCATTTTCAAGGGCAGCAACCAGCCATTGCCACAGTTCTGCACGCGCCTGTTGTAATTGAAAAGCATTGAAAAAATCATCAATTACCTGGTGTGGAAATTTTAAGTCTTCATCAATTGGATTTATAGATGCACACTTTGAGCTATCCAGGGATTTTAAACTGTTCATCTGATAAGATTTAATTGTTTTTATAATCGGATTAAAAATCAACTAGCCACCTGCAACATGGCAAGCAATATCCCATGCTTCAGATCAGGACTTAATAGTTCAATAAATTTTTTTGTAATAGCGATATGATATGATCAACCGACCGGGGTTTTATTAGCTCTCTAAAATTTCGTTTACTCCCGGACTACAAATTTTCTATTATCGCTTGTTCAAACCAGACTGTTCTTGTAAAAACTTATATTGACAATAAAGGTATTTACCAATTTATGGAATATCAAATTTACTCTAAACATGATTTTGCTATGCTACAGAACTACGTAAACTTTTTGCCTTCAAATTTGAGGCATCTGCGCAAGAAGAAAAACCTTCGCCAGGACGAGATGCAGAACATACTCGGAATCTCGCGAACTACCTGGTCTAACTATGAAACCGGTGTGTCTGAACCATCAGTTGGGAGCCTGCTTAAGATATCCCAATTTTTTGGAATCAAGCTCGATTCACTCGTTTTGGATAATCTTAATGGAGGGGAAAAACCACTTGAAAGAATGGGGAAAAAATCGTCATTAAAAAGAATTGTCTATTCAGCCAATGAGGATATTGCATCAATGGTAATGGATCCACAAGTTGGATTTGCATATGTGTTGAAAGAATTACAAAAATTACGGCAAGATATAGACGCAATTATTCTGGAATCAAAAATGAAATAATTACAATTTGTGGATTCGATTTTTGCTGACATGAGAATCATGTGGAAAGAATGCCCCAATTTTTTCCCGGCTTTTTATTTCCAAATGTAAAAATCACCTGTGTTTAAAGAGTTATGTCCAAAAAATTATTGGCACGGGATTTTTATTTCCTATCTAAAATGTTTCCCATGAAAAAGACACGCATGATTTCATTGGCATTGTTGCTTTCATGCTCAACAATGATTACCAAAGCCGCAGTCAATAATTCTGATACCACTCAAACGGAAATAGTTTATACGAAAGAAGCCATTAAAGACAGGGTTGCAAATATGACCGAGGCAGAGAAAAAAGCCAGGGTCGAAGAAATGCAAAAAAGAGTGGAAGAAATTAAAGCGATGGACAAATCATCGCTTACAAAAGACGAACGCAAAGCACTTAAAAAAGAACTAAAAGGAATGAATAAGGAAGCTAAAGACCTTGGAAATGGTGGAATTTATCTTTCACTGGCAGCTATTATCATTATCATTCTCCTTCTTATTATTATTTTTTAATTATTCGCAGTTAGTAGGGGCCATGCATTCTGTACACACATGAATTGCATGGCCCTATCTTTATGTTGAAGGTTGAACGTAGAACGTTGCCTGCCTGCTCGCCTTCGCGACGCTCCAGCGAAGCAAGGCCGGCAGGCAGGAATGTTAGTTATAAGTTGGATGTTGAAGGTGTAAAATTTAAGATATGCTAATCGCGCACCCTTGTGTCTCTCGTGAAAATTCTTGTCTAGGTACTAGGTACTAAGTACTCTCAGTCTTTTTACCTTCTATCAAATCCGCATTTGAAAAAAACAATTAAGTTTTATCTTCCCCGAATAATTAATTCATATGCACCGTATATCGTCAGTCCTAAGCCTCTTCATTTTAATTTCAGTTTCAACTATTGGTCAGGGCCTTTATACTCCAAGGGATGTTCAGGCTGCCTACAAAAAAGGCACACGCTCGCCCGATGGGAAACCAGGCAAAAATTATTGGCAGAACTACGCCCGCTACAATATAAATTTCACTGCATTACCCCCTGATCGAAACGTAAAAGGAAGTGAGCAAATCGCTTACGTGAATAACAGTCCGGATACACTTAAGGTCCTCGTCATTCGACTGATCGTAAACATTCACAAACCTGGCGCATTAAGATATACCAATGCCAGCCCGGACTATCTAACAGAAGGCGTGAAGATTGATGCATTCGCCGTGAATGGTCAAACAAAAACTTTCAGGGACAATCCTAATACTAATACTTTCAAAGTTGTGCGACTCGAAAAGCCGCTTATGCCTCATGATTCCATTCACCTCTCCTTCGATTGGCACTACCAGATTTCACTGGAGAGTGGACGAGAGGGCATGATAGATTCAACCACTTATTTCATGGCGTATGCTTACCCACGGGTATCGGTATACGACGATTATAATGGATGGGATACGGATGAATTTACCGATCAGCAGGAATTTTATAATGATTTTAATGATTATACATTCTCTGTAAAAGCTCCCAAAAATTACATTGTATGGGCGACTGGTGATTTACTGAACCCAACTGAAGTGCTTCAACCCAAATTTGCACAACGACTTAAAGAATCCATGACATCTGATTCAGTTATACACGTTGCAACAAAAGCCGATCTGGATTCCAAAACGGTTACTGCCCAAAATGCAACCAATACGTGGTTGTGGAAAGCGGATAATGTTTCTGACGTAACCATAGGATTAAGCGATCACTACGTATGGGACGCGGGAAGTGTGATTGTCGATGACGCAAAAAAAAGAAGAGCAAGTGTACAGGCAGCATTCAACGACAACGCGGCAGATTTTCACCATATGGTAGAGTTTGGAAAACATTCTTTGGATTGGCTCTCACATAACTGGCCCGGAATACCGTATCCTTTCCAAAAAACTACCATCTTCCAGGGCTTTGCAGACATGGAATATCCAATGATGGTTAATGATGGTTCACAGCAGGATCTTAATTTTTCACGATTTGTTGCAGAACATGAAATTGCCCATAGCTGGTTTCCATTTTACATGGGAATAAATGAACACAGATATGGTTTTATGGATGAAGGATGGGCAACAACATTTGAATTGTTGATTGGACGTGCCGATTTAGGTGTTGAAAAGGCAGAAAATTTCTACAAGCAATTTCGAGTGCAGGGATGGATAAAAGACCCCGGTATGGAAGAAGATCTTCCCATAATAACTCCGGCGAATGTTTTGATTAATGCAGCATATGGCAATAATGCATATGGAAAGCCTTCATTAGGATATCTCGCAGTAAAGGATCTGCTGGGTGATGATCTGTTCAAAAAATGTCTTCATGGCTATATGGATCGCTGGCATGGAAAGCATCCTTTTCCATGGGATTTCTTTTATTCATTTAATGATATTTCCGGCAAAAATTTAAACTGGTTTTGGAACAACTGGTATTTTACCAATTACTATATTGATTTTGCTATTCAGAAAGCTGATAAAACAAACTCCGGTTATTCAGTTTCCATCCAAAACATTGGCGGCTACGTGGCACCGGTAGACATTGTAGTTAATTATATCGATGGAACTAATGAAAGTTTTCATCAAACTCCCGGCATTTGGGAAAAAGACCAAAAAACTGCAATTGTTAATGTAGCAACTAAAAAACAGGTTCAATCAATCCAGTTGAAAGGTGGAATTTTTATGGATGCTGATGAATCAAACAATAGTTGGAAAGCGAATTAAGAATGATTACAAAATAATTAACCCCGGTTTCCCCTGTGGAATCGGGGTTATCTTTTGGGCTAAATTATTTTTTGCCGATTTCATCCAAACGATCAATGGCTCTCGAATACCTGTCGATCAAACTTTGTCCTCTCCCAATCGACCAGGCCTGATAATTGTCGGACATAAGAACCAGCGTCATTCTGATATTTTCTTTTTTGCGGGATGAAGGATCCAGAAGCAGTTTTCCAATTTCGTCTTCAAGCTTAATGATCCTATGTTGATCGTTATAAATATTGTCAAGTAATGATAATGTTGAAATATCAATTTTCGCTGTGATGTTATGGCTTTTTGCAGCTTCCCAGGCAACTTCTTCCAGATCGGCATACAACACACCATGCGGCGCAAGTATATCCAATTTAAATCTTCCGTCAACTAAAATTGAATCCGCAAATTCCGGATGTTTGAGTGCTGAATCAATCGTACGCGCTACCTGCTGGTGATAAGCATACTGCCTTATTTCATCGTTCCGGTTATGGATTAATTCATTCTTAATATCGGTAAGCAATTCTTTCGTTTCTTTCTTCTCATTCAGCTTAGTGAGAAGTTCAGTAAGAAGAAGTGCCAATGCAACACTGAAGATGATAAGAAGAGACTCGCCAACATATTCCTGAAAATTTCTTATCACCAAAACTTCGGGTAATTTTGGCTTTGATTTTTTCTCTTTTGCTTTTGGTTCTTTAGAAGCTTCAGGTTCCTGCCCGGGTTCGGGTTGTTCTAATTTAAGTTCCATCGCAAATATGATTGTGTTCGGAATTTGGTCAAAAAAAAGAAATTGTACAAATTATTTT
>PSRI01000033.1 GCA_003175935.1 Bacteroidota bacterium | reverse complement strand
TTATTATCAGCATTGAGAATAAATGCGACTTTCCCTTATGTGCTTCCGAACGTTTGGCTTCCATCAAGACCAATTATCGATGTGATGGATGCTGGTATGAGGGACAATTATGGACAGGAATCCTGCCTAAGATTTTTAAATGTGTTCAAGGACTGGATCGCGGCGAATACTCGAGGTGTTGTTTTTGTACAGATTCGGGATCGCAAGCGAGGTGAATGGGAAGATGGATATGAAGATCCCAGTATTACTGGCCTGTTTACAAAACCCATTATGACTTTGCAGCATAACTGGATGAAGATGCAGGACTATTATCACGAGGAGTTAATTCAATATGCAGATAATGGATTCAAATTTCCGTTTGAGAAAATTACGTTCTCATATATACCTACAAATAAGCAACAGGGGGCTGCACTAAATTTTCATTTAACAACCAAAGAAAAGCTCGATATCAGGGCCACCCTTTATTCTTCAGAAAACGTTGACGCTTTAAATAGAGTGATGACTTTACAAAATACTAATCAGGTTTTATCAAAAGAAAAGCAGAAGGTATTACCCTGATTGTAAACTCTCCGGAAGTAGCGGCAGGATCTCCATCAATATGCAAAGGGGCGTTTTGTGGATTTTTAATTCGGAGACTCCGGGTTTGAAAATAAAGTATCCCATTCTTATTGAAAATCTTTTCATTCACATCTCCGTTCCTGATTTGTTGTAGTACAGCTATTAGAATTTGCAATTTGTTCATTTTTTTTACAACTACAATATCGAGAAGCCCATCGTGCAGACTGGCCTTTGGAGCAATGGTAAACTGGTTGCCAAATTGATTGCTGTTAGCGATGCTTATAAAAAAAGCATCTGTTTCAATTTTCTGATCGTCGGAGTGAATCTCGAATTTATAGTTCGGTGCACTAATAAAATGTTTGAAAGTTTGCCTGATGTAAGTGATGAGTCCCCGTTTATTTTGTTTTGCAAATTCATGTGCTACCTGGGCGTCAAAACCAAGTCCACTCAACATGCATGAAAATTGATTGTTAATGAGAAAGGCATCCGTGAATCTGGCTTTTCCATTAGAAATGAGTTGCAGTGCCCTGTCTGTATTTTTTGGTATATGAGCAGCAAGTGCAAGTCCGTTTCCCGAACCGCAGGGTAGGAGCCCGAATCTTACTCCGGTATCTCTGAGATCATTCACTACACTGCTGATAGTTCCATCTCCTCCGGCTACTATTACATCTGTATAATTTTCCTCCACTATTTTCCTGCGCATCGCTGAATAATCACCCTTCGGATTTGTGGAATGGATTTCGCAAGTGAGTTTATGATCTTTTATAAATTTCTGAATCGTTTTCTTTATTACAGATCTGTTTGAATTACCGGCAATAGGATTAAGTAAAAAAAGGAATTTTCTTTCCATCATTGCAATATACAAAAGGTCTTGTGAGTAGGTTTGTGAGTCTTAATCTTTATAAATAATCCTGCAAATAAGAATTCTTCTAACTCTAACAGTGGCTGCCAGATTCTTGTCATTCGGTAAACTGTAGGTATATAGAAAAAGGTTCCTTTCATCATGAACACGAGGAGCCAGTTTTTGAACTGGCAATTCGTATATCCCGGAAGACTGAGGGAAATCAAAATGAATTAATTCCTTTTGTCCATTGTATAAAGTAAATATTCTGTTCCAGTCTTTGCTTTGCTGTGCTTCTGTAAATTCAATGATCAGTGAATTTGCCTGCGATAATTGTAATTTATTAAGGTAGATTATCGCTGAGTCAGATTTTTTTTCTGAAGCAAGATTGACAATTACTTTGCTGTCCAAAGAAATTTTCCAGCTATCGCTTTTTGATTGCCCAATGGTTGCAACGGGAATCACGCTTATAAAAAATATCAGCATTTTTTTCATCATGCACTTTAATTTTCTATCACCAGTACAGTAAGGCACTTCCCCAGGTGAAGCCACTGCCAAATGAAGCCAGACAAACAAGATCGCCCTGGCTTACCCTGCCAAGTTCCCAGGCTTCGCAAAGAGCAATAGGAACCGACGCGGCAGTAGTGTTTCCATACCGATCAATATTATTGTAAACCTGATCTTCTCTCAATCCCATTTTTTGTTGAACGAACTGACTGATTCGCAAATTCGCCTGATGCGGGACGAGTAATTTAAGGTCTGATGGTTTTTTATTGTTGGCATCCAGGGCTTCCATAATCACTTCAGGAAATTTCACCACGGCTTTCTTAAACACCGCCTGCCCATCCATAAATGGAAAGTTTTGCGCGTGATCGATCATCGAATGGCTCATGAACATTTCTCCAATTGCGGCATCATCAAAATCCGCCAGCTTATCTTTTACCCAATGGTTCGCATGCGTTCCGGGATTATACATTGCCAGTAGTTCTGCATTGTCGCCATCGCTATGTAAATGAGTGCTCAGGATACCGCTATTTTCATTTTGTGTCGGCTGCAATACAACAGCACCCGCACCATCTCCAAATATCACTGATACGTTTCTGCCCCTTGTACTAAAGTCTAATCCAAATGAATGTTTTTCACTTCCAATGACCAGGATGTTTTTATACATGCCCGATTTTATAAACTGGTCGGCCACACTCAATGCATATATAAATCCGCTGCATTGATTCCGTACATCAAGAGCGCCTATTTCTTTCATGCCCATAGCCCGTTGTAATAATACGGCACAACCAGGGAAATAATAATCAGGGCTTAAAGTTGCGAAAACAATAAAATCAATTTCTTCTGCTTTTGTGCCTGCTCTTTCAATGGCTACTTTGGCTGCTTCAACTGCCATTGTAGTTGTTGTTTCATCTGTCCTGTGCGCGTAACGTCTTTCTTTAATTCCTGTGCGTTCCTGAATCCACTGATCACTGGTGTCCATGAACTGTATCAGGTCATTATTGGAAACAACATGCGGTGGTACATACATACCAATACCAGCAATTTTGGAGCGTAGCATGGCGAGCAATTTTGAGTATTGGAAATTACGAAAACAAATTGAGGAGAAAATCTTAAAACCTAGAGCTGTTTTTGCATTTTCATAACTGACACCAGAAATTTTTCAGTTTCATTTTTCACGGATTGCATATCATTCGATTTGATATACGATCCAATTACATGATCACCTGTTTCTGGTAAAGGCACTGATTTTTTGTGAGATGAATCAGTTCCGAGTTGCCTGAACATTTTTTGCATGGCAGAAACTTTTACAACCGAATCCTGGTGAACTTCATCCTTGTAATAGTACAGTAGCAATGTGGGCTGATTAACTTTTTGAAAATTGGATTTGCCTATACCGGTCTCTAAAAGTTCTTCCAATTGCACGGCCGCTTCAAGTCTGTATGGCGCGTTCCAGTATTGCTTGTAAATCGGTCTTTGATCTTTTGAAGTAATGAAATCGGACTTAGTAACCATCCGGGCTACCTGCAGTCCCCAATGTCGATTCAATATCCAGGCATTCGGATCATTAATGGCAATATTCGGAGAGTATAAAATCAACCCGGCGATGTCGGGATACTCAGCAGCAAGCATCAAAGCCAGTGTTCCACCAGTCGAAGTGCCCATTAATATTACACTATCGCCCAATTGTTTTCCTATAGCGTAGGCTTCCTTTGCCGATTCCCAAAGTTTGTCGGCAGTTAAATTGATCATCGCATCAACTGTATCAATGCCGTGCTCTGCAAGTCGGGACAAATACAAATTGCAACCAAATTCTTTTGCAATTTCTTCATGAGTGGGTGCGCCTTCTGCCTGGGAGGCGGAAAATCCATGGAGGTAAACAATTGCGTATTTGGTTTTTTGTTTGAGGGAATCATTTGCCCACACGATCCTTGCTTCATTGTCGGGCTTCACTTTGTGCATTGCTTCGTGGGAGCTGATATATTTTTCCAGATCGGAGTTTGCGCTTGGTAGAGTAGGCAAATTCTTTTTGTAAACCGGCGTTTTAGGTGCCGGTCCCAATAAGTAAAGAATTACTAAAAGAAATGGTATGAAGAGCAGGAATTTTTTACCCACGCTGTAAATTTGAAAGTGAATTTATTAATTAGGACCGGCATTTGCCAAATGCTTTGCAAATATTTTATGAGTCCGGAAACTGGTAAAATCTTAATCATCGCAGGAGTAATTCTATTACTCGGGGGAATAATGGTTTATTTTTTCCACGACAAGCTGCATTGGATCGGTCATTTGCCCGGAGATATCAGAATTGAAAAAGAGAATTTCAAATTCTATTTTCCCATTTCCACAATGATACTTTTTAGCATTTTAGCCAGCTTCGTTATTTGGCTCATAAAAAAAATTTTCTAACACGCTTATTTCACTCTCTCAAACCTTGCTGTAAAATGCCTAAGGAATGGAGTTTCATAAGTAATACGAAAGCCCCTGATGCCTTCTCTTTTTTTGAAAACATCTATAATTACTTCTGCTACATAATCAATGTGACTTTGCGTGTAAACTCTGCGTGGAACTGCAAGTCGCACCAACTCCATATTATTTGGTATCAGTTGTCCGTCTGCTCCATATTTACCAAACATTAACGAGCCTATTTCTACACCCCGTATTCCACCTTCGAGGTATAATTCGGCACAGAGAGCCTGACCGGGATACTCGCGGGGAGGAATATTAGGCAGGAATGCTTTTGCGTCGAGGTAAATTGCATGTCCGCCCGTGGGCTTTAAAAATGGTACTCCGGCTGCTTCAAGCTTTTCTCCAATGTATTCAATGCTTCTGATTCGGTATTTAAGATAATCCTGATGCATCACTTCTTCCAGTCCGATTGCAATCGCTTCAAGATCTCTTCCTGCAAGGCCGCCATAAGTAGGAAATCCTTCTGTAATAATGAGCAGGTTTCTGCATTCCATCGCCAGGGGTTCATTTTGCATGGCCAGAAAACCTCCAATGTTTGCGAATGCATCTTTTTTTGCACTCATTGTGCATCCTTCTGCATATGAAAATAATTCCTGGGCTATTTCCAAAATAGATTTCGATTTATAACCATTTTCTCTTTGCTGAATGAAATAACAATTCTCAGCAAATCGACAGGCATCGATAAAAAGAGGGATCTGATGTTGTTTGCATATTTCTTTCACCATTCTCAGATTTGCCATACTTACAGGTTGCCCTCCTCCTGAATTATTGGTAACAGTAATGATCACGAGAGGAATATTGGCTGCTCCCTTTTCCAGAATAAAATTTTCAAGCGCCTTCACATCCATGTTTCCTTTAAAGGGGGCGACTAGAGAGGGTTGTTTACCTTCCTCGCAGAGCAGATCAACTCCTTCTGCTCCTGAGAATTCTATATTTGCGCGGGTTGTATCAAATAGCGTATTGCTTACAATATATTTTCCTTTACCTCCAATGATGCTGAAAAGAATTTTTTCCGCCGCTCTTCCCTGATGCGTGGGGATCACATGTTTCATCCCCGTTATTTTTTGCACCTGGTTCTCAAAATGAAAAAAACTATTGCTGCCTGCATAACTTTCATCGCCAAGCATCATGCCTGCCCACTGACCGCTGCTCATTGCACTGGTTCCACTATCTGTCAATAAATCTATAATGACATCTTTTGCTTTAATTAAAAACGGATTATAATGTGCTTCTTTAAGAATTTCAATTCGCTCTTCTCGCGTAGTAAAATATATGGGTTCTACTGATTTTATTTTAAACGGTTCGATGATTGTGCGCATATGCGTTGAGTTTAGAAATGATTGTATAAGGAATTTCAGATCGATTATGATCCAAAAAAATAAAAGTCTGGAAATATGGTACTGTTACCTGGAAAAAATGGGAATAGCTGGTGGGGAATTGAAAATCGAACCTAGGTTGGACTCTTGATAATATTTTTCCAGCGTTGCACGTTTGGTGTGGGATTAGCCGCAAAACTAACTAAATATTAAGTTCCCAAAATGGCTTGCTACCCGGGTATTTTAGTGTACCTTTGCGGGCTTAAAATTACCCAGGTCCGGAAATCTGATACCCGAAGTACTGATTACTAATAAGTTTTGAAAGTTAGGGTTTTGTGTAGCGGTTCGGACTCCCTCAAAAAAGGCAATATGAACATTAGAAATATCGCAATTATAGCTCACGTTGACCATGGCAAGACTACCCTGGTTGATAAGATTTTGCACAGTACTAACGTGTTCCGTGCAAACCAGGAAACCGGGGAATTGATCATGGATAGCAATGATCTTGAGAGGGAACGGGGAATTACCATTTTTAGCAAGAACGCTGCTGTTCAGTATAAAGATGTTAAGATTAACGTTATTGATACTCCTGGTCACTCTGATTTTGGTGGTGAGGTTGAGCGCGTATTGAAGATGGCTGATGGCGTTTTATTGCTGGTAGATGCTTTTGAAGGTCCGATGCCTCAGACAAGATTCGTATTACAAAAAGCTCTTCAGTTGAATCTTAAACCAATTGTGGTAATCAATAAAGTTGATAAACCCAATTGCCGGCCCGACGAAGTTCATGATGCGGTTTTTGAATTATTCTTTAACCTTGATGCAACTGAAGAACAATTGGATTTCCCAACCATTTATGGTTCCAGTAAGCAAGGTTGGATGAATACATCGCTTACTCCCACTGATAATATATTCCCGCTGCTTGATGCCATACTTCAATATGTTCCGGAACCAAAGGTTTCTGAAGGAACATTGCAGATGCAGATTACTTCGCTCGATTATTCTTCATTCCTTGGAAGGATCGCTGTTGGTAAAGTAACGCGTGGAAAAATCTATGAAGGTCAGCCTATCGCTTTGGTACAGGCCGATGGAACCATTCGCAAATCCAAAGTGAAAGAATTATACGTATTTGAATCCCTTGGAAAAAAGAAAGTTACTGAAGTTGTTGCCGGTGATATTTGTGCAGTTGTTGGTCTTGAAGATTTTAATATCGGCGACACTATTGCGGATCCCGAAAATCCGGAAGCATTGCCGGTTATTAGTGTTGATGAGCCTACAATGAGTATGCAATTCAGCATTAATAATTCCCCATTCTTCGGTAAGGATGGAAAATTCGTTACGTCAAGGCATTTGCGTGATCGCCTAATGAAAGAAACTGAAAAAAATCTGGCGCTGAGAGTAGAAGATTCAGAAAATGCTGACAGCTTCCTTGTATATGGAAGAGGAATTCTTCACCTTGGAATTTTGATTGAAACGATGCGTAGGGAAGGATATGAATTAACTGTGGGTCAACCCCAGGTAATTGTTAAAGAGGTTGATGGAAAAAAATGTGAACCATACGAAAATCTCGTGGTAGACGTACCTCAGGAATTCAGCGGTAAGGTAATTGACATGGTTACCCAAAGAAAAGGAGAATTGCTGGTGATGGAGAGCAAGGGTGAAATGCAACACCTGGAATTTGAAATTCCGTCAAGAGGATTAATTGGACTCAGGAGCAGCATGCTCACCAATACAGCTGGAGAAGCAGTAATGGCCCATCGCTTTACAGAATACAAACCCTGGAAAGGAATTATTCCTGGCAGAAATAATGGTGTGTTGATATCGAAGAATAATGGATCTACAACTGCTTACTCAATCGATAAATTACAGGATCGTGGGTCTTTCTTTGTAGATCCGGGTGAGGAAGTTTATATCGGACAAATCATTGCCGAACATATAAAGCCAGGAGACCTGGTCGTTAATTCCACTGAAGGAAAAAAGCTCACCAATATGAGGGCAAGTGGAAGTGATGATTCTGTTAGAATTGTTCCGAAAATTCAAATGACACTCGAAGAATGCATGGAATACATCCAGCAGGATGAATGCATTGAGGTGACTCCTAAAAATATTCGGCTGCGCAAAACTATTCTCGATGAGGAAGAAAGAAAGAAATTCCAGAAGAGACTCAGTACGGAAGCAGTTTAATAGTTTTTAAAGAGTATAGTCAAAAAAAGCCCCGACCAAAAGCCGGGGCATGTTCCACAATCTAACCTTACTCATTAATTAAGCCTCTTCTTATTTGCAACTGAAATGGATCCTGAAGAATTTGCTTTGAGCAAATACTCTTTGTGACCATCTTTTACAGTGATAAAGTAAACCGTCTCTGAATCATATACAGCTTCAAGTACAGAAGGATTTACTTCTGCTGAACTATATTTTTCCTGCAATTCCCTGACTACTTTATAAGGTAACTGATTTGAGTAGATGAATCGGGTTGTGCTCAGAAGATCACCGTCTTCAGAAAAATAAGCGATCAATCTCTGTCCCATAAAATTGAATGTTGCCTGGAAAGCGTCATTTAATTTTTCCCAATGAACATACTCTGCTCCTGCAAATTCTTTTTTAAATGCATTTTCTACTTTTTGATCAACACGGGGATTGTCATTCGCCATCAGGGTAAAAGAGCTTAACAACAAAGCCACGGCCATCGCACTAATAATTCGTCTCATAACTTTTTTTTAAAGGTTTAATGATTAATGATTGCCGAGACAAAAGTATAGTGGCGATTTCCGGGGTGCAAGCTAATATTGACAACAAGGAATCTTAATTTAACGGCCTTGTATAGACGGGAACTGAGTTGGAACATTATTAAAACGAAGATCTCGTGAAAACCTTACTGGATAAGGATTTCAGACTATTCTTAAAATTTTATTAATTCTTGATAAGTCTGATTCTGAGTTTTTTGCCGGTGGATAAGTGGCAATTCAATCTGTAGTTGCTGAAACTTTTTTAACTTCCGTGGGCCAAATTGAAAACGTTTGAATAGTGAATTATCTGGCACATGCATATCTTTCTTTCGGCGATCCAGCGATACTCGCGGGAAATATGTTCAGCGATTTTGTAAAAGGCAGGCGAAAATTCGATTTCAGCTCAGGCATTCAAAATGGGATTTCCTTACATCGTTCCATTGATAATTTTACTGATACACATCCCGTAACTAAAGAGGCCAAAGTTTATTTTAAGAACGATTATGGTTTATATAGTGCGGCATTTGTAGATGTTGTTTACGATCATTTTCTTGCCAATGATCGAAATGAATTTCCTGCAGATTCCCTGGCTGATTTTGCTGCCGAAACGTATCAATCACTTAATGACTACATCGGAGTAATGCCGGAAAAATTCCAATACATGTTTTCATACATGAAAAAACAAAACTGGCTGTATAATTATCAGTATGCACCTATGATCAAAAACAGTTTTGAAGGATTGGTGAGAAGGGCACGCTACCTGGATGAAAGTGATACGGCATTCGCAATTTTCGAAAAGCATTATGAAGAATTGAAAGAGTGCTATGCAAAATTTTTTCCCCAGCTAAAGAAGTATTCCCTGGAGCAATACGAAGCTCTATGAAGCAAATTTGTTTGCTGGCATGCTTTTTTAAGAATCAATTAAGTTAGGGTTAACATAGAATCTTTGCATAGTTTTCTAGATCAGCGTTCAATCCAGTATTTTTGTTTCTCTACACTATTTCCGGTATGAAAAAAATCGCATTTTTTGCTTTTGTTTTGATTTTGGGACAAGGTGCTTTTAGTCAGGATAGCCTATGGCCGCCTTTAGATAACTCTCCAATGGACATGGCTTATTACCCCGTAGATTATCCTTTATTAAAAATTAAGAAAAGCACTATCGATCCTCCTATGGTTCGCGTAATATATAGCAGACCGCAGGTCAAAGGCAGGGTGATTTTTGGAGAATTGGTTGAATATGGAAAAGTGTGGAGACTGGGAGCCAACGAAGACACGGAAATCGAATTTTTTAAGGATGCCAGGATTGGAAATACAAAGATTAAAAAGGGTAAATATTCTCTGTTTGCTATTCCTTACCAGGATAAGTGGACCATCATTTTGAATAGAGATTTGGATAGCTGGGGGGCATTTGCCTATGATCAGAAAAAAGATGTTCTTCGTACTGATGTAAAGATTGAAAAGAACGATCCGGTAGAAGCATTCACTATGGTCTTTGTGAAGTCCGGAAACGGAGCCAATCTCGTGATCGCCTGGGAAAATATAAAAACTGTACTGCCCATCAGTTTCTA
>PSRI01000191.1 GCA_003175935.1 Bacteroidota bacterium | reverse complement strand
AGTGACTCCTATGTTACATGTATGAAAAAGGAAAGTACGGATCAATAAATCAAAATTTATATCCAATAAAAACCTGCATTACCTGGTTCTTTCCTTTGAGCTGTCCGGGATCAAATGGAACAGGATAAGGCTGGGTACTCATATCCATTTCCTGTTTGTAAAGATTTCCGAAACTGATATTATATCGACCTCCCAAAATAAGCCCCTTAATCGGGTAAATTTCAAATCCCCCTGCAAAGCCATAATCAATCCTGTTGTAATAACTCATTATGTCTGGTGCAGCTGTTCCCGTTTCTTTCTTGCTGTCTTTAGCGCTTATCAAAAAACCAATTTGCATTCCCGCCTGTACCTGTACGATTTTAGCAAAAGTAAGAGTCGTCAATTGCGGCAGATATATATAATCGTGAGTAAGATTTTCTTTACTTCCATCCGCATTGTAAGTGAAACCCTGCCTGGAAAAAACTATTTCCGATCTGAATCCAAATAGTCCGGCCGATGGGGTTGCATAAAATCCTGCCACCATAAATCCGCTTTTATTACCCGGATTAAACGCATCGCTGGTGCCCGATAATGAAGAATAGTTGTATCCAACTTTTAATCCTATGCCTGGTTTATTTTTCTTCAGACTGGCATTTGCCTGATCATTCTGGGCCTTTAATGAAATAGGCCTCAATCCTGCAATCATGATTGCAGCAAGTAAAATTTTTTTCATCACAAAATTTTTTTGCGCTGGTCTTAAGCAGACTAGCTTGTTAGTTGATAAGGTTTTAATTTTTCTTCAGGCACGTAGCGATTTAGTGATGAACAGTTGGCGAAGGGAAAAAATATGCATGGAGTAAGCAATTACTACCAGTACGCCGGGTAAATAAATGAATGGAAATTGGGCCACAATGGTATTGGCCGGTTCATTCATGAAATACCGAATAGGTGTGGGCATGGATAGCACAGCTATGATCAGGATATTTAGCAATAATGCAATTCCAACAAAATTCCATAGCACAGCAATTGCTCGCGGCCAGGATTTTTTAATGAAGCAATAGTATGCAACAGGAATGGCGAGGATACCTGTTAACACATCAAAATTCCTTCCCTCAAAAGTCATCTGAACAGGCAAAAGAGATCTTTTAAATGCGAGCCAAAGTAAAATCTCAACGAGTATTCGAAAAGTTTGAATAAATATCAACCACTGAGGAGGCGTAGCTTTTAATAATTCTAATCCTGATTTTGAAAACGCGAAGACCAATACAAAGGGCAAAGGAAATAATATCACTAATGCAGGACGTGGAGGCAATCCAAAATGATTAAAGGCTCCACTGGCTGCAAGGAATCCAATTACTACCATCCACACAATCAATGAAACAACAATTAAGAAAAAGGTCTTTTGCTTTTTTTCAGATTGCCAGTTCAACCTGTTCAATACTTTTCTTAATCCTGTAATAATAACGATCAGTGTAAAAACCGAAAGCAGGCTCAATAGTAATCCGGGCATAAATGAATTTTCCATACTTCTCACATTTAGGGCTTATTCAAATTGACCACTAAATTAATTCTCATTCTTGCGGTTTGCAATAACATGATCGTGTGAATGGCACTGTAAGTTTCTAATAAATTTATCTGTCTTCTTACCAACCGTATCATTTTTCAAAATCGACTCAATTTGCGCAACACCTATTCATCACATAAACGTGTGGTTTTGCTTAAAATACTTTAACTTATCCTGCGTCTGGAATAAATTTGAAATAAGAGTCTACCAAATTATTCATGAGGATTTCTGGAATTATATGTCTGTTTTTCTTCGTACTGAAAGCATATCCCCAGCAGAAGGAATTTGTATTTAAGCATTTCACACGTGACGACCGCCTGGCCAGCAACCGTGTAAATTTTGTAACCAAAGATCATCACGGTTTCATTTGGTTTGCCACGGCGTACGGACTGCAACACTATGATGGAAAGATGATGGTTAGTTTCATGCATGCTGATGGAGATTCAACTACATTGCCGGATAATTCAACCGGAATTTTGTTAGAAGATAAGAAGGGACAAATGTGGGTTAGCACCGGGAAAGGAGTTGCAATTTATGATCCGCTTCGTTACAGATTCAAGCAGGTAAAAATTGATTACGAACCTCCATTTGGTTACTATGCAGCCATTTCTCTCACGCAGGATTATGAAAACAATATCTGGCTTTCATTAAATCCCGGGAGTCTTTTTATTTATGATTCGGTTTCTAATTCATTCAAACCATACACAACGGTCTGGACAAAATGCCCTCACACAATTCTCCGAATAGCTAAGGACAAATATAATGGCAATTATTGGGTGAGTACTGATAGCGGTTTAATGCTTTATGATATTCATACAAAAGAGTACTACAGCAATAAATACAACCCAAAAGGACTAAACTGTTTTAAGAATCCTGATTTCTCCATATTTAATATCCTCATGACTATGAATTCCGAGGGCGATCTCTGGCTCATGTTCTGGGGAAATGGACTACCACAACATAATTACCGGTATGATCCGCGTTCTGATACTTATGAAGATGTAGGAGGCCTGTTAGGAAATGTTTACAATTTCTTTACTGATGGAACCGGTACAACATGGGCTTATGGAGAAGTGTTAAGCATGTACGACAAGAAGCTTAAAAAATTTGTGGCAGTTCCAAAGAAAAGAAATGATCGTTTTGGTATCGACTTCAATGAAATGTACAATTTGTATGAAGATGATGAACACAATCTATGGGCGAGTACCGACATGGGAGTTTTTGTGTTCAACCCAACCATGCAGAAGTTTAATACGGTTTCGATAAATTCTTTCACGCGAAATCAAATCATAGACGGTAATATCAATGGGCTCATGCAGGCCAGTGATGGAACTGTGGTTGCCATTGGATGGGGAGTCGATGGACTCTATTTCTACGATTCAACATTCAATCGCATTGCCGATCAATATGGCTATGATCCCAAAGCTGTGCCGGATGTAGATTATACTTTGGCCTGGTGTGGCATGCAGGATTCCAAAGGAATAATATGGATCGGTTGCCAGAAAGGAAGAATTATTTTACTGGATCCTAAAACAAAAATTCCAAAATTTATTTATCGCCCGGAATTTGTCGATCGTACTATCCGTAGTATGATGGAAGACAAATATGGAAACATTTGGTTCGGCACACAAAATAATATTTTGGTGAAATGGGATCGGCAAACGAATCAATTCATCCAAATTATTTCAAAGCCTTATTCAAACTTTGTAAATACAGTCACATCATTATTGCAGGGCGACCAGGATGATATTTGGGTAGGCATGGGAATTACAGGTCTATATAGAATTAATTTGAAGGACGGTAAAATCCTTGAACATTACTTACCGGACAAGAAAAATCCAAAAAATATTCAGTCGAGCTCAATTATGGCGATTTCCAAATGGCGTGGTGACACCATTGTAATGGCCACCAATAAGGGATTTGCATTGATGGATACCCGAACAAAGGAATTCAGACAAATTACAGAAGCTGATGGAGTTCCATCCAACTATATAATCAGCATGGTGAAAGATGATGAAAACAATTTTTGGTTTACAACTTATAACGGACTCTGGAAAATTCATTTCCCCGATTTGAAGATTGCAGCATACACCCCTAAGGAAGGAGTTACTGAAGCTACTTTTTATGTTGGGAGTGCTGCCAAATTACTTCATGGTTCGATGGCATTTGGAGGCGTAAGAGGATTCGTTTATTTCCACCCCGATGAGGTTCGTGAAAAATCTGTTCCTCCCGATGTGAGGATCACCGGCTTCCAGATTTTCAATTATTATACTCCCGTTGACAGCTTGTTTCAAAATGGAAATAATATTACTCTTGACTATACACAGAATTATATCAATATTCGCTTCTCTACCATGAGCTATTTGCTCAACGAAAGACTTGAATATTATTACAAACTGGAAGGAGCAGATAAAGATTGGGTAAAAGCGGGTCCAACCAGAGAAGCGAACTATACTTATTTGCCAGGCGGCAGATACACATTTATGGTCAGGGCTGTTTCGTACGAGGGTTCCACCTCAAAAAATATTACTTCTTTTACCATCTATATAAAACCTCCTTTTTGGGAGCGCTGGTGGTTCTACCTTATAGGAGTTTTAGCTATTGGTGGAATTGTTTACGGAATATACCGGGTGCGGATTAATCGCCTCATAGATATGGAAAAAGTGAGAAGAAGAATTGCGCGGGATCTGCACGATGATATGGGATCTACGCTCAGCACAATCAATATTTTATCTGAAATGGCCAAGATGAAAATTGATTCAGATAAGCCAAGTACAAAAAACTATCTCAACAAAATTAGTGACAATAGCAGTCGGATGATGGAAGCAATGGATGATATCGTTTGGAGTATTAATCCGGTCAATGATAACATGCAAAAAATAACCGCACGTATGCGGGAATTTGCTGCTAATGTTCTGGAAGCAAAAAATATTGAATACAATTTTAAAGTTGATGAAGAAGTAAAGGATATCAAACTGAATATGGAAGAAAGGCGGGATTTCTTCCTAATATTTAAGGAAGCCATCAATAATCTCGCGAAATATTCAAATTGCAGGCATGCTAATATTGAAATATCTGTGCACAGGTCAAAACTGCAAATGAAAATTCAGGATGATGGAAATGGATTTGATTTGAACGACTCTGATAACGGAAATGGCCTCATCAATATGAAAAAAAGAGCCAAATCACTAAAAGGGAACCTGAATATTGAATCGGCTCCTTCTGTAGGGACAAAAATTCAGCTTGAGGTACCCGTTGGATAAGTTCAATTGCACATGAACATGTGATAGGAAAGAGATATGAACTAATGTAATTTTAGGTAAGAACGAGAGCAATGATTAAAGTGATATTATACGAAGACAATCCGCAATTACGTGAGGGCCTCACCATGTTACTCAACGGATCAGAAGGATTTAAAGTAGTGGGTGCGTACAAGAATTGCAACAATGTAGTAGAGGAAGTTGAAGCTTTCAGGCCCGATGTCATTCTAATGGATATTGATATGCCTGGCATCAATGGTATCGAGGGATTAAAACTGATACGCCAACGCAACTTTGATGTGAAGATTTTGATGCTTACGGTATTTGACGATAATAAGAATGTGTTCGAAGCCATCAAGTCCGGGGCAAATGGTTACATTCTCAAGAAAACCCCTCCTGCACGCTTACTCGAATATGTAGAAGAAGCTGCTTCCGGAGGTGCACCCATGTCTTCATCTATCGCCACCCAGGTGTTGAAAATGTTTTCAGAAATTCACAACCATCATAGTGAAGATTATAATTTATCGGAAAGAGAAAAACAAGTGCTCCAACTTCTGGTAAATGGTTACAGCTATAAAATGATCGCTTCTGAAATGTTTATAGCAATTGATACAGTACGTTCCCACATCAAAAAAATATACGAAAAGCTCCACGTCAACTCCAAAAGCGAAGCGGTAGCAAAAGCTTTCAAGGATAAGCTGATATAGTACCTAGTACTTAGTACCTAGTACCCAGACAACAACGCCAGGCGGCTGTCTTCAGGAGCTCATTGCAAAGCAACTGGTAACACGAAAAGTGGTTCCTGAAGACAGAAACCACGGTATCTGGACTTTCAACCTTCAACTTTCAACAAACGTTCAACCTTCAACGTTCAACTTTCAGCCTGTTCAGCGTTTGATTCACATCAACATGTGATTGCAGAATTATAGCACCAAATATATTTTTGTTTCGGAATTAGAATCATAGACGAAAGATTTAACAAGATGAACGTAAGACCTACCAGCATGGCAATGCTATTATTGCTTGGCAACTTCCTATTAAACGGATGCACAAAAAATCCCCCGACTCCTCCACCAACTTCTTACGAAAAAAGACTGGTAAAGATTGAAGAAAGCGCAACTGACATTACCACGCTTGAATATCACCTTGATGGTAAGCTTAAGAAACTAACTACCACTTACGAATTTGGCAGCGGCCCCGAAGTGTCAACATTCGAATATCAATACGGCAATACAGATAAAGTTCAAACAGCCACAATCTCTACCGGTAACAGTTTCAAATATGTCTACACCGGCAGTGACGTGAGAATTGAATTCCGCGATGCGAACAATACTACAATCTCTTACAGGACCCTGCATTTTCAGGGCGAAAAGTTAGTTACAGTTACAGGATATGGATTTAATGGCTCAAATGCAATTTTGGTTGGAAGAATCGATTATGACTATTACGCTGATGGAAATATTAAATCAGAAACACAATACTACACTCAGGGCGGTGTAGATTTAGTCCTGTACGAAAAAAGAGTTTATACAGAGTACGACGACAAGAAAAATCCATTCCGGCTCCCAGCTTTATCTGGTCTCATACTTTTTCCTTATCAATCTCCGAATAATCCCAGAAAACAACTCGTCTACGATAGAGAGGACAATCTCACTTCATCGATCGAATACAGTTACACTTACGACGAAAGAGGATATGTAAAACAATGTATCGTAAGTGAAGCGGACATGGGATATCCCCCTGAATCATACACATTGAAATTTATCTACGAATAATAAGACGAACCATATTTATCCATTTCACAAATTTTATTTTATGCAAAATTTAAGATTCAACATTTTTAACAACATTCATAAAGCGCTTCGGGCAATGCTTTATGATACTTCGCTCACCATTCAAAAAACAGATTTTACAAACGAGCAGGAAGCAAATATTGCGCTTCAAAAATTGGAATTGGCAGTTGGTACATTTGAAGATCACGCTATGCATGAAGACAGCCATATTATTCCAATCCTTGAAACAGAAGCTCCGGGACTAGCTTTGAGTTTCGAAAATGAACACGTGGAAGATCATCGCCTGGGTGCTGCCCTCGTTGAGTCGATGCAGAATTTTCGCGAACAAACTGATCCTGAAAATAAACGCAGAACAGGCTACCAGATCTTACTTGCGTTCCAGGAATTTGTTGCATTCAACCTCTATCACATGAATCGCGAAGAAAGAATGATTAACCCTGTATTGTGGGAGTTTTTGAGTGACGAAGAGATATTTCTTATTAACGTAAATATCGTGCGTAGCATTCCGGCGGAAAAGAGTCTGATCCCAACCACCTGGATGCTGCGTGCTTTGAGTGAAGATGAAATAATCGCCTGGTTTCAAAAAGCAAAAGCAACCAGCCCTCAGCACATATTCTCTGCATTGTGTGATTTAGCAAAAAAGGAATTGAGTGCCGACACCTGGTACCATCTCAGGAATCAACTCGAACTTCCTTCCATGGCTGGAGAGTATTCAACATTACTGTAAATCGGGTGATTAAAGCTCTTTCACATATTCATGCGATTGCGGTCCGGAATTGAGCAATATATTTTTGCGAGGAATTGAGAATGAAAAAGGCAGGACAAATATTAATGTTGATCATTTTGTTGAAAATTATTCTGGCGGCAAAAACAGAATCATTTGCCAAATTCTGTACATTAGACCACCTCTTACCAACAAAATCAATTAAAGGCTCCTCCTTTTCCCCACTCAAAGAATCGATATTGGCTCATCCGGATCAAATCCGACATGATTCAAAATACTCACTTCCTGAAACCGAAAATTCGATCCTGCCAATTTCCATGGCCAGGTTCATCCAAAATTTATAACTGACAATCAAAAACCCACCAAGTGAAAAAGTTTTTAAAGATCGCAGCAATAACCGTTTCAGTGTTGATACTGGCGGTTGCCGGACTTGCATCGTATGTGAAATTAGCATTGCCTAATGTTGGACCGGCACCCGATATTAAAATTGACGCCACAGCTCAACGTATCGCACATGGCGATTATCTCGCCAACCATGTGTTAGTCTGTATGGATTGCCACAGTACACGTAACTGGAATGAATTTTCCGGGCCTCCAATCGAGGGCACCAGGGGAAAAGGAGGAGATGTATTTGATAAGCGCATAGGCATGCCCGGTACCTACTATGCGGCAAACATTACGCCATCTGGAATTGGCCATTGGTCTGATGGAGAAATTTTCAGGGCTGTGACCACCGGCGTAAGAAAATCAGGCAAAGCAATATTCCCTATTATGCCTTATCAAAATTATGGTCAGCTCGATGAAGAAGATATAAAAGATGTTATCGCATACGTGCGAAGTCTGACTCCAATTGAAAATAAAGTACCACAGTCTGAATCAGAGTTTCCAATGAGCTTTATTCTGAATACAATTCCTAAGAAAGCGAACATCAAACCCAAACCAAGCCCAACAGATATAATTGCTTACGGAAAATATATGGTAACCGCTGCTTCCTGTGCAGAATGCCATACGCCTTTTGTCAAGGGGAAATTTATCGATTCCTTACAATTCGCCGGTGGAAGAACCTTTATGTTCCCTGCCGGGATGGTTACTTCGGCTAATCTTACGCCCGATGATAAAACCGGAATTGGAAAATGGACAAAAGAAGATTTTATGGGAAGATTCAAAGCATATCGCGACAGTTCCCATATGCATATCAAAGTCGACATCAATAAAGAGTTCAATACTCCCATGCCATGGACCATGTTCGCTGGCATGAAAGATGAAGATCTCTCTGCGATATACGATTATCTAAGAACGCTCAAACCTATTTCACAGGAAATTGTAAAGTTTCAACCCTATAGCAAATAGTATCCCGCCATGCGGGATACTTTCCCCTTTATTTTTTTTCTGAATAAGCCTTATAATTTGCCTTGGAGAAAGTGCCCGGGGCAGCATGACTACCGGGAGGAAAATCAAGATTCACATAATTAATGCTATCGAGAGTTGTAAGATTTACCACGACTGTTGCAATATATTCCGAAGCTCCAAACGAGCCCATATCTTCTGTAAATGTGGAAGCGCTGTCGATTTTCGCGTAAACCGTGTCGTTTGATGTCCTTACCCACTTAAGTTTTACAGATGGGTAAATTGAATTAATGCCATTTATTACGAGTTTGGCATCGGTAATTTTAATAGTGTCTTCAAAAACCCTGGTCTTTGTTTTATTATTGTCGTCAATGGTCCAAAACAGAACCGTATCGGGCTGGTCAATTATCGTGTTATTGTTTGGCCCTTTACTTTCGGATCCCGAGCAGGAATTCAGGACGATCATTGCGATTAAGAGAATATTCAGCGCAGTTGATTTCATAGCTCAAAGAATTTAGTCCTAAAACTATTTAAGCAAATTGTATGCTATCATACTCATAGTGTAGGCAAGAAATGTCATGTACACCAGCTGAATCATGGGCCATTTCCAGCTTCTTGTTTCCCTTTTTACCACCGCAAGAGTGCTCATACATTGCATCGCCAGTACATAAAATATCATCAACGAAATTCCGGTTGCAAGTGTATATACTTTAGTGCCATCCGGTTTAACTGCTGCCTGCATTTTTTGTCTGAGTGTGCTGCTATTCTCCGATCCTTCGTCCCCAACACTGTAAAGAGTTGCCATGGTTCCAACAAAAACTTCCCTGGCTGCAAAGGAAGTTACAAGTGCAATACCAATTTTCCAGTCAAACCCCAGGGGATGGATCATCGGCTCAATAGTCTGCCCCAAAATCCCCGCATAACTATTTTGAAGCAGCTCCGAATTTTTCTGCTTTTTCAATTCTGATTCCTGCTCGGGGTGTTGTTGCGCCAGCACTTTATAACGCGATTCAACTGCATTCATCCTCCCCGAAGGACCATAGCTGCTGAGGGCCCATAAAATGAGTGAGATTACCATGATCACTTTACCTGCATCAAACACAAAAATCTTGGCTTTTTCCACCATTGCAATAAATACATTCTTCCATCTTGGTGCGCGATACACGGGCAATTCTAATATGAAGAAACTCTTTTCTTTCACTTTAATGAACCACTTCATCACCAGCGAAACAATAAGTGCCATTACAATTCCAAGCAAATAAAGCCCCATCATTACTAACCCCTGCAAACTCAAAAATCCCCAATAATATTTTCCCGGAATTACAAGTGCAATCAATATTGTAAACACAGGCAGTCTCGCACTGCAGCTCATCAATGGCGTAATCATGATGGTGAGCAACCTTTCCTTTTTATTCTCGATATTCCTTGTACTCATAATGGCAGGTACAGCGCAAGCAAAACCACTGATCATCGGCATCACACTTTTCCCATTCAATCCTACTTTTCGCATAAGCTTATCCGATAGAAAGCTTATTCGCGCCATGTACCCTGAGTCCTCAAGGATCGTGACCAATCCGAACAAAATCATAATCTGAGGTACGAAAACCATAATACCACTCAATCCTGCCAAAACCCCATTTATTAAAAGATCGCTGAACCAATTTTGAGGCAACACTCCCGAAAGCCAACCTCCCAATTTTCCAAAGGTCCATTCAATTCCGTCCATTGGATACCTTGCGATCCAAAAAATACTTTGAAACAATAGAAACAAAACCGCAATCAATATGAGGTAACCCCATCTTCGATGCAAAAGCACCCGATCCAGCTTGTCTGATATTAATTGCTTTTCCCTGGGATCGGCTTCCACTACGGTCTGCTGCATGATGGTTCTTATGCGTGCATACCTCTGCATGATCTCATCTGCCTGAACCTTGGTATGATTGAAGGAATTGTTTTTTTCAATTTGCTCGATCTTAACCTGCTTGTCACGGTCAAGCGCAAACGATTCGTGATTGATGAGATAGTGAATTGCTGCATAATCACTCAGGTGTGGAAATTCCTGCTTCACATCTATTACGGCCTGATGCGCCAGGTTTTCAGTATCTACAAAATTCCAAACCGGAGCCTTATAAAGTTGAAGAGCTGTCTGATCAATAGCTTTCTTAAGCTGAGTTATTCCTTTCCCCTTTCTGGGGTTAATTGGAATGACAGGAACACCTAATTCACGCTCCAACCCCAACACATCTATCACAGTTCCCTTCTTTTTTGCGATATCCATCATGGTGAGGGCAATCACAACCGGTAATTTCAAATCGATTATCTGCGAAGCAAACAGAAGATTTCTCTTCAAATTGCTGGCGTCCACAATCAATACCAGCAAATCCGGCCTGTCTTCAGATCCGGGATTCATCAAAACATTGTAAGAAACCCATTCGTCTGACCGTCTGGGATAGAGGCTATAGGTTCCGGGTAAGTCTATGATTGTTGCATTCAGTGAATCTGAAATTACTGATTCGCCTGTTTTTTTATCAACCGTAACTCCTGGAAAATTGCCCACTTTTTGATTGAGTCCCGTTAGCGAATTAAATAATGAGCTTTTCCCGCTGTTGGGGTTGCCGAGCAACGCTATATGTATATTTTTTTGATTCAAAGCCGGGCGAATGAATTTGCAAAAATAACAGCATTCTCACAGCTAAGCTTACGAAAGGAGGAAAACAAAAGCAAACTGTCCTATCGAATATGTTAAAGATTTGCTTAAGGGCAAATTATAACCGAATACATAATAATTGAATCCCTCTCGCCGGCATTGGAATATGATTTGTAAGTATAACTTTGCCACAAGGACCCAAAGAACAAATATGAAATACTTCCTCATAGGTTTATTATTCATTTGCCAACAGAGTCTTGCACAACGCCTCAAGAAAGCAGATCGTAAACTTATAGATGATCTCAAAAAAAATATTTCCTACCTCGCAAGCGATAAACTTGAAGGCAGAAGGGCCGGCACTGAAGGTGAAAAACTCGCTTCTGATTACATAAGCACACAGTTTAAAGCAATTGGCTTATTGCCCAAAGGAGATAGCGGTACTTATCTCCAGGAATTCGACATCAATGATGGTAAACAAATTAATCCCGCCACAACATTTGTTGTAAACGGAACCACACTCACCGTTGACAAGGATTATTTTCCTCTTCCGTATAGTCAGAACACAAACGGAATTGAAGGTTCAATAGCGATTTCGTTATCGGAGAAAGGCGTTCCATGGTTTAAAGACCTTGATAATATTTTGGAACAAAATCAGAACAATCCTCATTTCGACATTGATGAATATTTAAGAAACGAAGGAAAGCAGGCTGCTCAAAAAGGAGCAAAGGCACTTGTGATTTATAACAGTTCCGAAACTGCGGATAATATTTCTTTCGACAAAAAAGATAAGTCGCCTGTTAGTCCAATTCCAATTATCTATTTACGCAAATCAGCAAAAGAAAAATATTTTAAAGACGAATCAGGAACATATGATCTCAAACTTGTAGTTGATCTTGGTGAAAGCAAAAGAGAAGGTCATAACGTTGTTGGATTCATCGATAACCACTCCAATTCTACAGTTATTCTCGGTGCTCACTATGACCATTTGGGATATGGTGAAGATGGAAATTCTATGCTGCGTACTGGTGAAAAATTGATTCATAATGGAGCCGACGATAATGCAAGTGGCACAGCTGCCTTAATTGAATTGGCTGGCATGCTCACTAAATCAAAAGCAAAATCCAATAACTATTTATTCATTGCTTTTTCAGGAGAAGAACTTGGACTTTTTGGATCTAAATTTTTTACTGATCATCCAACAGTTGATCTGAAATCTGTGAACTATATGATTAATATGGATATGGTAGGTAGATTAAACGATAGTTCCAAAGTGCTTACTATTGGCGGATATGGAACATCCCCAATTTGGAGCACCGCTCTTTATTATAAAAAGGATCTTCCGTTTAAGATAAAGATTGATTCAAGTGGAACCGGCCCCAGTGACCATACCAGCTTTTACAGAAAAGATATCCCGGTTCTGTTCTTCTTTACAGGTTTGCATCAGGATTATCATAAACCCACAGATGATGCTGATAAAATCAACTACACTGGTGAGCTCGCTGTTGTGAAATATATCTACGATCTGATTGAAGTGCTCGACCCGCAAGGCAAACTCAGTTTCCTCAAAACTCGTGAACAATCCACAGGTAGTTCCACGAGGTTTTCTGTAACTATGGGAATAATGCCTGATTATACATTTAGTGGAACCGGCGTAAGGGTTGATGGAGTTAGCGACGGAAGGCCTGCGCAAAAAGCAGGACTGCAAACAGGAGATATAGTAATTCAGCTTGGAGATTACCCGGTTAATTCTTTGGAGAATTATATGCAGGCCCTCGGAAAGTTTAAGAAAGGCGACAGCACGAAAGTAAAAGTGAAAAGAGGTACAGAAGAAAAAGTATTTAACATCACCTTTTGATTTGGCGAAATGAAACTCAAAATTGACAATGATGCACTGGCAGATGAATTCTTTAGCGATTGCAGAATCCTGGGAATAGTTGCTTCAGTGAAAGACTATCAATTTTGCTGGCACCTCAATCAATTGCTTCGATATGATTTTAGAGTCAATCACGATATTGAAATCCTCCTGACAAGAAAAAAGCGACAGTATTATTTTTCGATTTATGAATACAGCGAACCGCGCGGATCTTTAAAGCATTTTCTTTATAACAATCAATTCGAAGGCGAATACCTGCTTCCTGAATTTCGCCATTTGGACTTTTTGTGGCTGCTCAAAGGAGACACTACCGGAGAAGAAGAAATTCAAATCCTGCAACAATCTATCAAATCCATCCCCACTGTTCAATTAGTAATGGAACTTCAGGCTGATATGATTAAAAACAAAGGCCACCTTATATTTTGAGTTGACTCAGCAACCATATGTAATGGGCTGCAAAATCTACAATTATGTGGAAAGAAGAAAACAATAAAATGTATCGCAAATTCGAGTTCAGGAATTTTTCTGAGGCATTTGCATTTATGACCAGGGTAGCTTTGGAAGCGGAAAAGATGGACCATCATCCATTATGGACCAACGTTTATAACATCGTTGAAATCTGGCTCTCCACTCATAGCGCCGGTGATGTGGTTACAGACAAGGATCGGCAACTCGCGTCTAAGATTGATGGTATTCTGAAATTTATTTCATTTCGAACCTAAGGTAAAACGATTACAAATTTTTCAGATTCAGGCAGCATTCTTCCAATGGGCTGGAGAAATTTCCCCAGACCATATTCTTCAAATATTGCAACAATTTGAGGAACAGAATTTTCATTGACTGAAACTAGAAGCCCTCCACTCGTTTGAGGATCGGCAAGAATAGCCCATTCATTTTGTGTTAGTGAAAGATCGCGTGAACCAATTTTGTGCTCATAACTCTTTTTGTTACGAATAGTTCCACCAGGTACTGCATTCTGGTCTATATAAGTTTTGAGTGAAGAATTAATCAGTGGGATAGCCTTCATTGAAATTTCTGCAGTTGTATGGCTACCCTCAGCCATCTCTATGAGATGTCCGAGTAAGCCGAATCCTGTAACATCCGTGAGAGCAGATACTCCTTTCACTTTCCCAAGAGCTTCACCCACCTTATTGAGCTGCATCATTTGTTTTGCTGCCAGCCCTTCATCTTCGCTTAATAAAATCCCTTTCTTCTCTGCAGTTGTGAGTATACCAACTCCAAGCGGCTTAGTGAGAAAAAGCAAATCACCAACTTCCGCACGATCATTCTGCTTGATATTTTGATTGTCGACAATTCCATTAACTGCCAGTCCAAATATTGGCTCAGGAGAATCAATACTATGCCCACCAGCAAGGGGAATTCCTGCTTCGATACAAATACTTCTACCACCTTCTATAACTTTTTGAGCAATTTCGGGAGAGAGAGTATTGATCGGCCAGCCTAAAATTGCGATTGCCACAATCGGCTTTCCGCCCATTGCATAAACATCACTAATCGCATTTGCTGCAGCGATTCTTCCAAAATTATAAGGATCATCTACAATGGGCATAAAAAAATCAGTCGTAGAAATCAGGGCCGTTCCATTTCCTAAATTGAAAACCGCTGCATCATCTTTGCTGTGATTACCTACAATCAGATTTTTATGATCCGGCATTGCCAAATTTGTTTTTAAAATCTGATCCAGCACCTGGGGCGAAATTTTACATCCGCAACCCGCACCATGTGAGTATTGTGTAAGCTTTATAGTATCTGTTGAACTGATTTCCATCTTTTGTTATTTTCAGATCACTTTGGGAATTTTCGATTTCAAAATTCTCGTCGCATTGTCCTTTGAATTGATGATTTCACCTGGTATTTTAGTAAGCAGACTCTCCAAATCTTTTCTTTTATTCAAACTCTTTGAATATGCCTTATCATAATACCTAAGCAAAATTCTGAAGGATTCTTCAATATTGTTATTTTGCAAAAACTCAATAGCCATTTTTGTTTCGAGCCCGCCTAATCGTTTTTGAATTCTAATTATAGCATCTCCAAGCCTTTCTTTATCCATAGTGCCATAATCGCGGACTATTTTTTTTAATCTTTCTTCAAATGGGATTTCAACGAAGTAGACCGGAGCATTTCGCATCGTGGCCCACATTGCATTCGGAATATTTACTTTCCCAATTCTTTGACTCTCGTCTTCGAGCCAGATTTCCTTTTCTCCTGACTGCATATTGTTTTCCCAATGCTCACCAGATACAGAAAGTGCTACTGCAACCCTGTTTTCAAACATTTCCTGCGAAGGTTGTTTTTCAAATTCCATGTCACCAAATGCTGAGCCGCGATGACGCGCAAGAAATTCAAGATCTACAATTTTTTCTCCCCTGGCATTGAGCTCATGTATAAGTTCTGTCTTGCCGGAGCCCGTATAACCTCCTAAGATTTTAAAAGAAAAATTTTGGTTGAATTTTTCCAGCACCCATCTTCTGAAGAATTTATATCCGCCATGGAGCGTATAAACCTTAAATCCATAAAGACCCAGCAGCCATGCAACGCCAGAACTCCTCATTCCGCCGCGCCAGCAGTGTACCAGAACAGTTTTCGATTGAGGTTTACCGTTGTTTTGTGAATGGTTTATTCCTGGGTTATGATCCGCTACTATTTTTTCAACCTCTTCTACCATGGAGCGCATCTTAGGACCAAAATAATCCAAACCAATTTTGATGGCTGTTTCGCGTCCCTGATTTTTATATGCAGTTCCTACAACAGCCCTTTCTTCGTTGCTGAATAGTGGGAGGGAATATGCCCCGGGAATTTGTGCGTGGATATATTCACCCGGACTTCTCACATCCAAAACCGGGAATTGCTGCGCTAATTGCAAAAATGCTTCAACCTGTAATTTTTCTACGGCCATGGGGAAACCTGAAGATGTTTCCGAACATTTATTGATAATGGAATG
>PSRI01000269.1 GCA_003175935.1 Bacteroidota bacterium | reverse complement strand
GGTCCAACAAGGATATCAGGCACTTTCAATGCTTTTTGATATGCAAGATTCTGCTGCTGGTAAACCACCTGCATTTTTTGTAAGAGGTAGAGAGGATTATTTTCGCGTGCCTGATTCAATAAAGTATCAAGCAAAATACTTCCTGTTTCAAGCGTGGTATCTATCCGAATGGGTTCGATAAATGCGTTTGTACTATCACCCAATAGCGTCTTCAATTCAGTTTGCACGTCGTTAAACTGCTTAATATTATCAGTCATGTCCTGTTGCAAGCCCATTACCAGCGCCTGAACGCGTATATATTCTTTGAGTGAAATATTTCCAGCATTTAATTGTTGCTGCATTCCATTATGAAGTATCGTTAGCTGATCCAGGACCTGTTGATATAATTTTTGGTTGCCCGAAAGTTGCGTGAGGGTGTAGTAGTCCGACCGCAACTGATATTTAAGATTTCTGAGAACATCTTTGAACTGGAGTTCGCTCATCGATGCTGTTGTGGTAGCAAGGTTGATAAGCTTTCCTCTTTTTCCTGCTGTTTTGATCAGCTGCTGAATCTGGATAAAAAACTGTCCTTCCGGTTCGCCAGTCGTTTCATTTTTGCCGTGGGCGAACCATTTGTGATCGGCGTAAACGTTTTGATCTGTTACCAGTACCGGGTTGTCCCAAAGTTTGGCCTGCTCAATGAGAGCCTTATTTGCATCTATATTGTACTGAGCGGCCAGTAGCATGAGGTTTTTTTGCAGAAACTGTTTTTCCGCGTCCTGTAAGGATATTCTCAATGTATCCGACTGCGCCACTGCCGAACCTGCAAAGAATACAAGCGCTAGCAGCGGGGCGTATCTTAATTTCATATTGATCGATTAGAATTGAAATGGTTCGCAAAAATGATTCTAAGAACGGTTAATCCATCATTAACATTGGTTAACCAATGGTTAACTGCATTTACCAGCAAGGATTTATGCTGATTTATAATTCAAATTGATAATACGAAAAGGGTAACTGATTATGTCTCTTGAAAACGGATTCAGGGTTGGATATTTTCTGCAGAATGAATTTGAATTTTGCCCATTCTGGCAAATTACGTGGGCTACCAATCAATTCCTGAGTGTGAAGTGCATCAAAAATATGAAAGTAGCGGGAATTCAAATTCCTTTTCTACTGATGAGTAAGTAAACGGGGACAATCCCGAAAAATTATGTGTGGAACAGGCTTGTTTATATTCATCCAGGTACATTAAACCGAAATCCAACTCCGTGTATGGTTTCGAGGTTTATTCCCGGATCGGCCTTAAAATGTTTTCGCAATTTGGTAATGAAAACGTCCATGCTTCTGCCCAGAAAATAGTCGTCCTTCCCCCAGACATTCAGCAATACTTCTTCTCTTTTTAGAATATGGTTCCTGTGTTCGCAGAGGAATTTTAGGAGATCTGCTTCCTTTTGAGTAAGGTTTGAGGATGTGGAACCATTGTAAATTTTAAGATCCGTGTAAGAAAATCTCAGGTTGCCGATTTTATATTCTTTCATATCATCGGAGCGAAGTTTTTTGGTTCTTCTCAAAAATACTTCCATCCTCATCAGGAGCTCCTTCATGCTGAATGGCTTCGTGATATAATCATCGGCGCCTGTTTGAAATCCTTTTAGTTTGTCTTCTTCCAATGATTTCGCTGTGAGGAATAATATGGGCATGAGGTCTGTCTTCTGCCGGATTTTTCTCGCAACGGTGAAGCCATCTTTATTTGGCATCATTACGTCAAGCAGACAAATATCAAAATTATCACGCTGGAATTGTTGCAGGGCCTGTTCGCCATCCGGACAAAGCACTACCTGGTAACCTTCTTCCTCAAGGTTATCTTTAATCACATAGCCCAGTGAAAGGTCGTCTTCCGCCAGCAATACCTTCGCTTTGGTAGGCTGCATAATTCAAATTTTTTAGATGGGTAAAACGATTTTAAATTCAGTTCCAATTCCCGGTACACTATTTACCAGTATTTTGCCATGATGGGCATCTACAATCTTCTTTACAAAATTCAATCCAATTCCAAATCCTTTCACGTTGTGAATATCGCCTGTAGGTACCCGATAGAATTTCTGAAATATTCTCCTGTGATATTTCTTATCAATTCCAACGCCGTTATCCTTCACCGTTATAAAGCTTTCTGTTCCATTTTTACCTGCCTCCACGATAATATGAGGATGAGGCGAGTATTTAATTCCATTTTCAATAAGGTTCACAACCGCAAGCTCCAAATGTGCTTTATCTGCCGAAATGGTAGCTTTTTCATCCTTAATGATCACTTCAACTTTTACCCCTTTTTCTTCCATCAATGGTTGCAATTTGCTCACGGCCTGATCAATAATTTCTTTCACAGGAAATATCTGCTTATCAACACGTAATTCTTTTTTTTCGGTTGTCGCCATTTTCAATAGTCTTTCAACCTGGCTTTGGAGATGTTCCGTTTCACTTTTTACAATGCCCGCATATCTTTTTAACCTGTCGTTTTGATTTGAAATATTGGGTTGCGACAAAACCTCAGATGCAATTTTCATTACCGCAAGCGGCGTTTTAAATTCATGTGTGAAATTGTTTACAAAATCTCTTTGCACCTCTACCAGGAACTTTTGCTTGTAGAAATAAAACATGCTGAAAGCAAGGCCAATCAATACCAGCATCAAAATCAAACTTCCTATGATCCAAAAATTCATTTGTGACAAAATGTATTTGCTACGGTGCGGAAAATTGAGCAGTATATAATTAAAGCTTTCCTGGTACAGAGGAAGGTCGGCAATGCTTAAAAGTTCACGGGATGCCGGGGTTGGGATATATCCCTCGAATACGTATTTCCCCGACCCATAGTCATAAACAGCAACCTTACAATCAGTTAGCACATCAAAATCCACCAACTCATGGGTCACATAATAAACCAGGGTATCCCGGTTTATGAGGCTGTCGGCCCTTACAATGAATGTGTTTGCATCGGGTTGCGAAATCAGCTGGTGAAGGTGGGCGGTGGGGCTATGTGACAGGTCAGCATCCTCATAAAGACCCCTTATACTCTTGACAACGTTTGTATTAAACTGCCTTTTCTCCAGCGTATAAATATGGTTCAGCCAATAAAGCTGGATAGCTATGATCAGTCCGATTATGACGGTTCCAATCAGAACTACCCATTTCAACGTGGTCGAACGCATTCAGAAATTTTTAGTGAACCCATAATTACAAAATTGTTACCAATTGGGAAAAGCTCATTGTGGCAACCGGCATTTTGTTGTTAAGCGATAGTTAAGCAGGCTAAGAATGAATGGTCTGCAGACACTATTCTTACCCTATGGTTAACCTTCGGTTAAGTAGCCTTAAAAATTTGAAATGGGTCTGGGCTTTGCACATCTTGCAACGGAATTAGTTTGCCGACCACCAAAATTATTTGAATTTATTTTTACCTAGGTCGGTTAACGCTGAATGAAGGACTCCTTTTCCTTAAACAGGTAAGGATGCTCCTTCATTCTCTTTAATACTAATAAGATAACTTTGCGCCGACCATGCATACGAGTTACCAGGTATTTCAAACGAATAGTGCTTCCAGGTGGAGACGGTTTAAGTGGACCACCAGGATCTTCATTTTTGTTGGACTCTTTTTCTTATTTGTTCTTGTACTGGCCATCATCAAAAATGTGAATCCTTCTCTTCCAACTTTGGAAGAAAAGGCCAAGTACTATCAAAAAATTCTTCAACCTAAAGGCGAAATTACATTTGCCCACTCTGGCAATAAAGCATACCAGGGATTTAAAGATGTTCTCAAAAACAAAGGTGTTGCTTCAAACGAAGGACCTGAAAATTATACGAACCTCATCAGGGCCGCATTCTATACGCCCTGGAGAATCGATTCCAAAATTACTTTGAAACAATTCGGGGATAAGTGTAATACTATCATTCCTGAATGGTTCTTCATCAATCCCAAAACATATGCGCTGGAAAGCCGTATGGATACTTCATCATTGCGACTCATGAAACAACGCAACCTGAGTATCATTCCTATTATTTCCAATTTCCACTCTGCATCCGACAGTACCCAACAGGGATTTTTTGACGCACGGCTGGCTCATATGCTGCTTACTAACGTCGATATAAGAACGAAATTTATAAAGTCAGTTTCAGACACGCTTTTGAAATATAATTTGCAGGGTGTAAATATTGACTTTGAAGAATTAAAAGAAAAAAACAATCAGCTCCTGGTTGGTTTCCAAAAAGATTTATACGAGCAACTCAATAAAATCAATAAGCTAGTAACTATAGATATTAGTCCGGATAACGAAGATTACGATTACAAAGCCCTTGCTAATTATAATGACTACATCATCCTGATGGCTTATGATGAGCATTACGAAGAAAGTGTGCCCGGACCGGTATCAGCACAAAAATGGGTTGAGGCTGCGCTTGACATTACAGCAAAGGAAGTTCCATCGAGGAAAATTATTTTGGGCATGGCCGATTATGGTTATGACTGGAGTGATAGTGGAAGAGGTGAAAGTGTAACCTACCAGGATGCACTCGCCCTTGCGGGGAAATACAATTCAGTTATTGACTACGACAACGATACTTACAATTTGCACTTTTCGTATGTGGCGAAAGAATTTGATGAAGATAAAAATCAGTATGTAGAAGTAAAACATGAAGTGTGGTTCACAGATGCGGCCACGATTTTCAACAGTCTGCGATTCAATGACGAATATAGAACCGCAGGCACGGCCTTGTGGAGAATGGGAAGTGAAGACAAAAGAATATGGAGTTTTTACAATAGAGATTTGAGCAATGCGGCTCTCAAGCAATATCCATTCGATTTTAGAAATTTGAGTAAAGTCGCAGCCAGTCCGGATGATGTAATATTCCAGGGAGAAGGAGAGCTACTGGATATTCAGGCCTCACCCAAACAAGGTGAAATTAAGTTGGAAATTGATTCTTCAGAGCAAATGATTGCGGAACAGACTTATGTTCATCTTCCTTCGCCATTTATCATTACAAAATTTGGGGAAGATACAAGTACAACCGGAAGAAAGATTATTCTAACATTTGATGATGGTCCTGATCCAAGATGGACCCCTAAAGTTTTGGATATTTTAGAGAGAGAGCATATACCTGCAACATTTTTTATTGTGGGAATCCAGGGAGAAAAAAATATTCCTCTGCTTAGAAGAATCTATAAGGATGGATTCGAAATAGGTAATCACACATTTACCCACAGCAATATTGCCGATATGAGTGCAGATCGGGCCGAACTCGAGATGAAACTCACGAGACTCCTGATTGAATGTACCACGGGCAGATCTACAATATTGTTCAGGGCTCCTTATAATGCGGACTCCGAGCCACGCACTTTCCAGGAACTGCTTCCCATTGCGCGTGGAAAGGAAGCAAACTATTATACCATTGGTGAATCGATCGATCCGATGGATTGGGAAACAGGTGTAAGTGCGGATACCATTGTTGCCCGAGTGTCAAAAATAGAATCAGAAAAACTGGGCAATATTATTTTGCTTCATGATGCCGGCGGTAAAACGCGTCAGGCTACTATTGATGCACTTCCAAGGATCATCAAACATTTTCGCGATAAAGGTTACAAGTTCACAACTGTTTCTGATCTTATTGGGAAAACTAAAGATGATGTGATGCCTCCTCTTCCTAAAGGCGAAGAAAAATGGCTGATCAAATTGAATTTTCTTTTGGCAGAAACAACTTATTGGGGTGGACAAATTGTGTTTTCCCTCTTCCTCGTTGGAATTTTGCTTTCGATTGGAAGAATGGTTGCCGTAGGAATACTTGCCTATCTGCAAAAGAAAAGGAGTAGTAGAGAGGCTTTAATTCCCGTTCCGGTTGTAAGTGATTATCCCCTGGTTTCTGTGATTGTGCCTGCGTATAACGAAGAAGTTAATTCTGTGCGCACTGTGAACAGTTTACTACAGCAGGATTATCCCAACCTCGAAATTATTTTTGTGGATGATGGTTCAGCAGATCGCACATATCAATTTGTTTCCGAAGCATTCGAAGGAAATTCAAGAGTAAAAGTTTTGACGAAGAGAAATGGTGGAAAGGCATCAGCATTAAATTTCGGTATTGAATCATCAGATGCAGAATTTGTAGTTTGTATTGATGCAGATACACAATTAAAATCGGATGCTGTTTCACATCTTATCAAAAAATTCCGGAATAAATCTGTTGGTGCAGTGGCAGGAAATGTAAAGGTGGGCAATGAAGTGAACATGATTACTCGCTGGCAAAGCATTGAATATATTACTTCGCAAAATTTTGATCGCAGGGCATTTGATCTTCTGAATTGTATTACAGTTGTTCCTGGCGCTATCGGTGCTTTTCGAAAAGCAGCTATTGTAGATGCCGGCATGTTTACTACAGATACCCTGGCTGAAGATTGTGATTTGACGATTCGATTGCTTCGTTGCGGGTATACTATTTCCAATTGCTCTGAAGCTATCTCATACACGGAAGCTCCTGAAACTTTAAAAGGTTTCATGAATCAAAGATTCCGCTGGAGCTTTGGGGTAATGCAAACATTCTGGAAACATCGCGATGCCTGCTTCAATCCAAAATACAAGAGTTTGGGTATGGTTGCACTTCCGAACATCTTAATATATCAAATCGTTCTTCCATTCCTGGCACCTTTGGCAGATTTGATTTTGATATTGAGTTTGATTGCAGCCGGACTGCATATTGTAGATGCCGGATTAAATTCTATTATTTTTTATTATTTAGTGTTTACCCTGGTAGATGTTGCGGGAGCTGCCATAGCATTTGCTTTCGAGAAGGAAAATCTGAATAAATTATGGTGGATGATACCGCAAAGGTTGGTTTATAGGCAACTCATGTATTATATATTGATAAAATCCGTGAGAAGGGCCATAAAGGGAGAACTTCAGGGATGGGGCAAACTGAAGAGGACCGGAAACGTGAATCAATTGGTAATTTCCAGATAATAAAGTGGTATTAAGTCAGATCATTTAAATTTGTCCCTCAATTAAAATCGCTTGGCTCTAGATTCAACAAGGAATTCATTTTTCCGTCGTATTCGTGGTACTGGCTCAAATGAAGATGCTGAGATGAGTTTTGTAGACCATCTGGAGGCACTTCGTTGGCATATTGTTAGGTCATTGCTGGCCGTGATTGTTTTGGCAATAATCATTTTTGTAAATATTGACTGGATCTTTGAGAATATTATCATGGGACCTTCCCAGGATAATTTTATTTCATACCGGGCATTATGTACGCTGGGACACAAATTGGGAATGAACCAGGCTCTTTGTTTGCCTCCCATACACATGAAGATCCAGGTTACTACGGTGAGCGGCATTTTTATGTCGAGCATTTCCATTGCGGCCATGGGTGGATTGATGGCTGCCTTCCCATATTTATGCTGGGAAATCTGGCGCTTTGTGCGACCTGCATTAAAATCAAACGAATTAAAGCATACCCGCGGAATCATTTTCTGGATTTCATTTTTCTTTTTTGTGGGAGCCGCATTCGGATACTTTGTACTAGCTCCTTTTACATTTAGTTTTCTCTATAATTATACAATGGGTACTCACCAGATTCTCGAGTACAAACCGATGCTTTCTGACTACCTGGATTCCATCATGGATATCACTTTGGG
>PSRI01000234.1 GCA_003175935.1 Bacteroidota bacterium | reverse complement strand
TGACCCCGCAGGGACTCGAACCCTGGACCTACTGATTAAGAGTCAGTAGCTCTACCAGCTGAGCTACGGAGTCAAGGAAGACAAATTTAATTCAAAATCTGAATACTGAATCTTTCTAATGATCAGGAGTGGTAGGGCTTGCGGAAATAAGATCATATAGTTGGATTATCGGAACCAGTGATTATTAATTGAAAAGCATTGGTAACTATACCACGCTGTGGGCATTTTATATCCGTCTTTTGTTTTGTAATTTACCCGAACCACTGGAGCGCACAACCCAGCTGTTATGAACTGCTTTCGCCTCATATTGATCTTATTTCCACAGTTAATTTTTTTATCTGCAATTAGCCAGCCTGCGATAATCGACAGCCTGCAGGGAGTAGTTAAAGAAAATAAATTGGATGCAGAAGAAGTCAGGGCTTTGAATGAGTTAGCAACTAATTATGCGCGAACCGATTTCGCAAAAGCAAAAACATACCTGTACAGATCGATAGAGTTATCGAAAACTCTCAATAATAATGTACTGCTCAGCCAGTCGTACTCCCAAATGGTGATCCTTCAATTGAATACCGGAAATGCAGATAGTTCGCAATACTACCTTAATCTTTTAAAAAACCTGAATGATAATACAGAGTTAGAATCCATTAAAGGGAACTACAATTTTACAGCAGGTTTATATTTTAAACTGCGGGGAAATTTTAAAGCTGCCCTGCCCTTCATGATCAAATCGCTAAACGAAAGCGAAACCCGGTTGAAATCGAATCCTGTTGTAGCCAACAAGATTACCCTCGCAGGACAAACGCTCAACATAGGAAATGTTTACAATAATATGGGCGATTGCAAAAGCGCTTTGCAATATCATTTAAAGGCATTGCAGTTGTTTGAAGAATTGAATAATAAAAAAGGCATTTCATTTTGCTACCAGGGAATCGGGACAGATTTTCTTCAATTGGGCCAATTAAAACAGGCCATGCTATATACCATTAAAGCGAAAGAATTAAAAACCGAACTCAGTGATGAACGTGGCATAGCTGTTTCCCTGGAACAAATGGGTTCTATCAGTGTTGAGCAGAAACAATACGATTCTGCTCTCAACTATTTTATGCAATCAATGAAGATTATGCAGCAAATGAAGCTTGTTACTGAAGAAGCAAATTTGAATACAGAAATTGGCAGACTCTATACGATTAAAAAAGATCCTGAAAATGCAAGATTTTATTATAGCAATAGCAGACAATTGGCTCAGCAGGTAGGTGATAGTTCCCGTGTAGCCGCCGACGATGCCGCATTGATTTCTTTGGCAACAACCATAAGCAAACAGAAATCAGATGAAAAGAAATTGATGAGTAGCTTGCAAACCTCCATTGAATCCGGCGATAAACTTTCAGAATTAGCCAACTATCAATTTCTATCAGATCATTATGTAAGTGTCAGGCAATTTGACAAAGCTCTCGAGTATACAAATAAATATCACGAGGTTAACGACAGCTTGCAAAGTATGGAAGTCCAAATGCAAATGAAAAAGATGGAGGAACAATTTAACCTTGACAAGAAAGAAAAGGAGATCGCTTTATTGAAAAAAGACCAACAACTGAGCCACCTGAGTTTGGAGAAACAAAAAGTTTTTCAATATGGCGCTATACTGTTTTTATTATTGTTGGTATTAATAGCATTTCTATTTGTTAACCGTTATCGCATCGTTCAAAATGCCCGACGCTTAATTGAAATGGAAAAGATGAGAAACCGCATTGCCCAGGATTTGCACGACGATATTGGTTCCACACTATCCAGCATTAGTGTACTTAGCAATGTTGCTCTTCAGACGCAGGATCAGGGGGATCTTTTAGTTAGAACCAACCTCCGAAAAATTAAAGAGCGTTCAACTGCAATTATGGAAAGCATGGATGATATTGTATGGGCCATCAATCCTCGCAATGATACAATGTCCCAATTGCTGTTACGAATGAAAGAGTTTGCAGCTGAAATATTGGAACCTCTCAACATCCAGTATTCATTTGAGGAAATAGGAAATTTTTCATCTACTAGCCTGGATATTAAAAAGAGAAAAGATCTCTACTTAATATTTAAAGAAGCGATAAATAATGCTGCTAAATACAGTCAATGTAAGAACATTCAAATATTCCTGAAAGAAGAACGACATTCTCTTCAAATAGAGATTATTGATGATGGCAAAGGATTTGTTGAACAACACGTGCGAAACGGAAATGGATTGAAAAATATGCGCGAAAGAGCTTTTGCAATTGGAGCAAAAATCCTAATAGAATCTTCACTTGCCAAAGGCACACACATAAATCTAAATATGGCCATCACATGATTATGGTATACAGCTTGATGAATATTCGCTCAATTTTGTATTAGAGATAGCGAAAAATTTCTTTCTATGGTTGGTGTACTTATTTATGAGGATAATAATAATTTGAGGGAGAGTCTTTGTAGCATGGTTACTCTTTCAAAAGAGTTGCTATTATTGGGCGAATTTCCAAATGCCAATGAAGTTGAAAAGCACGTCGCAAGCCTGCAACCCGATGTGATTTTAATGGATATTGAAATGCCCGGCACCAATGGCATAGATGCAGTAAAGAAGATACGGTCCCTCGGAAAGAAAGTTCACATAATTATGCTTACTGTATTCGACGACAATAAGCATGTATTGGACGCGATATGTTCAGGAGCTTCAGGTTATCTGCTTAAGAAACATATTTCTGACCATTTACCAGAAGCTATTAAACTGGTAATTCAGGGCGAGCCTCCGATGTCTCCAGGAATTGCGAGGATGATAATAAATAGCATACAGCAAACATCAAGTCATTCTTTGCAAAATGATTATAAATTAACTAACAGGGAAAAAGAAATACTCTCATTGCTTTCGCATGGAAAGAGTTTTAAAATGATAGCAGCGGACCTTGTAATCAGCATCGATACCGTTAGGGTGCATATCAAAAATATTTACGAAAAATTGCAGGTACATACTCAAACAGAGGCCCTATCTAAAGCATTTAAGGAAGGGCTGGTATAATTCCCATAAAATATTATTTCATAATTATTATTTCTTAAACAGAAATCAGGCCCCTTTTTTTCAATTCTTAAATCTTTTGTTATGAAATATTTGCGTTTTCTCTCGGTGTGTTTTCTTTCATTTTCTTCATATCTGGTTTTCCCACAACCAGGTTCGCCCGACCCGACCTTTGGAGTGAATGGACTTACATCTGCTCTGGTGGGCACTATTCAATATGGAGAAGGTCAATGCATGGCGCTTACACCAGATCAAAAAGTCGTTGTTGCCGGATATTATCACCAGGACAGTGGAACAAGTTCGTTTGCTGTCGTAAGATTTTTGCCAGATGGAAGTCTGGACCCAGCCTTTGGAACAGGAGGTATTGTAACACTTCCGTTCGGTGTGAGCGGGGACGGTGTAAAAGGCGTAACTGTTCAATCAGATGGGAGTATTGTGCTTGTTGGTTACTATTTTTTTTCGCAACAACTTGTTGGCGTCGTTTATAGGTTGACGTCAGGCGGACTAATGGATCCGAACTTCAATAATGGAAGTATGGTTTTCGTGGTCAATTACAGACCAAAGGCAGTAGCAATTACTTCAACTGGTAAAATTGTAGTCGCCTGTGACAATGGAATTTTTAAGCTGAAACCGAATGGAGCATTAGACCTGACGTTTGGGACAAATGGCACTTTGAATACTGGTAGCACTATCACTAATACATGTTTGCTGGTGCAACCCGATAATAAAATTGTAGTTGGAGGTATTATATTAAGTCAACAGGCTCCCCGGCAATCAATGGTTCGCCGATACACTACAGCTGGACTTCCGGATCAAAGTTTTGGCATCGAGGGAGTAATAAATGTTTCAACCGGCAATGAGGATACGGAAATATTTGGTGTCGCCATACAAACTGATAATAAAATTGTGGTTGCTGGCTGTTATGATGTTTATAACAACGGATGGCAAACTAAAGGACTTATTGAACGATTAAATAGTACAGGTTTCCTCGACAATACTTTCTCCGGAAATGGGAAACAGACAATAGTCTTTACAAACTACGATATATTATATAGTGTTGCAGTTCAGGATAATGGCAGGATAGTAGCCACAGGTTTTGCTCTCCCTGAAACTGGCCCTCATGCCGGCGCGCACGAAATTGCACTCTGCAGGTTAAATGCTGATGGAACGTTCAATACCAATTTTGGAACAAACGGAAAAGTTATGACCTATTGGCCAAATACTTATGCGGATATGTATTCAGTTGCGATTCAGGCCGACGGTAAGATAGTTGTTGGCGGCTCCGCTGCAGGCTTTGGAGCTGCAAGATATCTGGCTACAGGATCTAATCCGCCTGCAGCCCGAACAATGGACCCTGCACAAAATGTAATTCCTGTTACAAGCTCTGTACACATTTTCCCCAATCCGGCAGTAAATCAAATAGAAATTGAGGGACTATCTCAAAATGGTTCAAATATTTTAAGCATAGTCGATAACTCAGGAAAACTTGTCCTAAGTAAAAAGGTGGGAGAACTGAGCAATTATAAAATAGATATTAATAAACTGGCACCGGGAAATTATTTTCTAAAAATTACCGGAACCAAAAACGAACAAAGCATTCCATTTATTAAAATGCAATAGAAACTTACAGTTAAGTACGTAATTATTTATACCTCTCAACAGTGAGGGAATTTTGCGGAAGCAAAAAACTCGGACGAGACGTTGATCCCGCAACAACGCGGTAAGCTGAAGAATCAAATCATATTACCGCGACGCCCCAACGAAATCTCCCTTTGAATTTCAAGCGAAGTCGCGGGATCTCTACTGGATCACTTTATATTACAAGAGAGAAATTGCTTTTTTGTCATTCCCTAAACACGAAACTGTTACGCCCTTTTTGAGGCTTACTTTCCTTAAATAGAAAGCAAGCCCTTTTTAAAAATGAAGTTTTAAGACTTTTGTAGACTGAATAATTACGGAAAATACATTTGCAACCAGAGACAGGTATTTGCGAATAACGTCTGAAAAACAGCATGGTACAGTAAACTTAACTGGATGAAATTGATATATTCAACCCAAGTTCGAGCTTTATTTAAGACATATTCCTGAATTGTTTGAACCTAATTTTTTACAAATAATGATGTCCCGGAATGTAGGATGGGTCCTTTCTGGCCATCTTAAATATATTAATCGCACGGTATTTTTTTTTGTAACGCTGTTGTCACTGCGCTCAACTGCTGCAATAAGGATTTATCCAGCTCCCGAAGGAATCATCCCATCTCAATCTTACAGAGTACAGGTCAACGGGGAATCTGCATTTGTTTATAATTCACCCATTCCTGCCGCCTTTTGCAGTTTTGATATGAATGGACCTGTCGATATTATTATTCAGGCAGATCGGGATATTAAGTGGGTGGACATTCGTCCACTCTCCGCCAAAATAAAAGCAACCTTCAACGACAGTACCATCAAAATTCATCTTGACAAACCGGTGCACCTCAGCATCGAGTTGAATGGAAATATCAAAAACCCATTGTTCATATTTGCAAATCCGTTCGAATCAAATATACCTTCATCCATCGACAAGAATGTCTATTTTTTCAAGGCGGGTAAAACATATCATCCAGGTATCATCAAGTTAAAAGATAATCAAACACTGTATATCGAGGGCGGTGCTGTCGTAACTGCGGTTATTGAAGCATACCAAGCAAAAAATATTCGCATCTGCGGAAGAGGAATTTTAGATGGGACATTCAACAATAATTTCAATGACTCGCTCATCAAATCAGGCATTTTTCATCAAAAAGAAGCTGATGAAGAAAAAAATTATCACCGTTTCATCAATCTGGTAGACTGCGAAAACATAAGAATCGAAGATCTGACCATGTTTAATAGCACGAGTTGGGATGTTGTGCCTATTCATTGCGATAAAGTTTACATCAACAATATCAAAATAATTAGTGATAACGGAGGTGATGACGGCATTGATGTCGTGCGATGCCGGAATGTATTAATCGAAAACACTTTTATCAGAACAAAAGATGATTGCATAGCGGTCAAGGCAAACATGAATTATCCAGAAAGTGAAGGAGTCGACAGTGTTGTCGTAAGACGGTGCACTTTTTGGAACGCCATGTGGGGGAACGGCTTAGAAATTGGGTTTGAGCTGAATTCTTCGGAAGTAAAGAATATTAGTTTTCTTGATAACGACATTATTCATGTCGAAGCAGGTGCGACTATCAGCATTCACAATGCTGGAACTGCTACTGTACGGAACGTTGTATTTGAAAACATCCGTATCGAAGATTCAAGACAAAAACTTTTTGACTTTGCCATTTTTCGGTCACAATATTCCGAAGACGGAACGTTAGATGCGGCTGAAAATAAAAGACTTTATCTCAACGGCGCGTGGGATGGTGTATTGATCGTCCCGGAAAATGAAAAAAAAGAACACGCAAAGTACAGGGGGTTTATAAAAAACATCCGACTGAAAAATATAAAGATTGTAGACGGTGCATTGCCATTTTCGATTTTTTGCGGATACGACCAAAAGCACAACGTAAGTAATGTATTGATTGAAAAACTCTTTTTACACGGACAAAAAATCAAAGACGTCAATAAAGCAAAAATATATATTTCAAACACTTCAAAAATTATAATCAGGTAAGTGGAGATCAAATTGGTAACTGTTAGATACCAAATCATGCACTATAGTCAGATTTTTAGTTAAACTGTTCTAAACTGGTGCTGTTGCAAATCTGAAAAAAAATAATTCATGAAAAGAATTCTCATTTTTTTATTTCTATTTTGTTTCGGTCATGCATATACGCAGTCGGAGCTTCTAATTTACCATGATATTAAAACAGATTCAAAGGGGAATATCATTTCATGGTTTGATGACGAACCGGGTAAAGCATGGAGTCAAGTAGTTATGCTCACCTGGCATTTTTGGGATACGATGCGCAACGATGTCAACGGCATTCCATATTACATGAATCACCAGGTATGGAAACCGGGGATCGACGACAGCCGAGGAATTGGCGGGGATCAGTTGGCGATGGCACTGTCTTCGTGGAACCTGTTATATGGCTTTTGTGGCGATGAACGTATAAAACAAAACATGACATTCATCATTGACTATTACCTAACGCACAGCCTGTCACCGCCAACTGCATCATGGCCAAACATACCATACCCATATAACACATTCGTCCTTTCAGGTCGCTATGATGGTGACATGATTCTTGGTAAGGATTTTACACAACCAGACAAAGCTGGATCATTCGCGCTGGAATTACTCCAGTTTTATAAAATGGTAACGCCACGTCGCTTTCCACGCGGTACTGAAAGCAGCTATCTCAAAGCTGTTATCGATATTGCCAACACTCTGGCAGCACATGTGAAAGAAGGAGATGAAAATAACTCTCCACTGCCTTTTAAAGTCAATGCACTTACCGGAGTAGTGGGCAGACTTAAAAATAACAAAGGGAATGGTCTCGATGCAGGACCGAGCAACTACACAACAAACTGGTCAGCCACCCTGGATTTGTTCGAAGATTTACAAAATATGAATGTTGGCGATATGGCGCTATATAAAAGGGCGCTCAATATCATTTTGAAATGGATGAAAAAATATCCATTACAAAATCAAAAGTGGGGACCTTTTTTTGAAGACGTCCCCGGCTACAGCGATACGCAAATAAATGCAGTTACATTTGCCCAGTACATGATGAGACATCCGGATTATTTTCCCGAGTGGAAAAAACAGGTTAAAGAAATTTTAAATTGGGTACATCATACACTCGGTAATCGAAAATGGGAAAAATATGGAGTGATAGTAACAAATGAACAGACAGCGTACCAGGTTCCAGGCAACAGCCACTCCGCCAGGCAAGCATCGGCAGAACTTCAATATGCGGCATCGACAAATGATACAATTTATGTCGATAATTCGATCAGGGAATTAAATTGGGCAACTTATATGGTTGACGTTGACGGGAAAAATCGCTATCCCGATGACGAAAACTGGCTTACAGACGGTTACGGAGACTACATCCGCCATTTCCTTCGTGCGATGGCAGCAATGCCTCGCCTCGCTCCGACAGATGAAAATCACCTGCTGCTGACAACATCCACTTTGCAACAAATCCATTATGATGAAGACATTAAATACTCGACCTGGGATTCCGTTGGGACAGAAATCTTTCGCCTGGCAAAAAAACCTACTAATGTATCTTTCGACGATAAACCTGTAGGGAAGGGAACCTTTCAGTGGACTCCGCTCGAAAAAGGTGGAATACTAACGGTTAATCGATTGTCATCAACACACGTGACTCTTGAACAGACTCGGCATGCATCCGGCCAATGAAAGAGAATCAACTATTAGCCTTGTCGCCATTGCTGCGGACGAGCAGGCAGGCAAAATCTACTCAAACTTCTTAATAATCGAAGTCGCCGTATGCCCACCAAACCCAAATGTATTGTTCAATACATAGTTCACTTTTTGTTTGCGAGAACTTCCGATGATTATATTTAATCCGGGAGGAATGGCATCATCCAGGTGTTCAGTGTTAATGGTTGCGGGAATGATATCATTTTGCACAGAAAGAACGCTGATAATCGCTTCGATGGCACCGGCAGCTCCAAGTAAGTGTCCGGTCATGGATTTGGTTCCGCTAACGGCAACGGGTAACTCCTTAAATATTTTTTTGATGCCCTGCAATTCTCCAATATCACCCAGGCCCGTGCTTGTAGCATGTGCGTTTACGTAATCAATTTTATCTGCACTTATTGATGCATCTTTCAATGCCTTGGAAATTCCAAGCGAAGCTCCTAATCCATCAGGTGGAGTTCCTGTTAAATGGTAAGCATCTGCTGCCATTCCGCCTCCTACCATTTCAGCATAAATTCTTGCCCCGCGCTTTTTAGCGTGCTCATATTCCTCCAGGATCAATGAACCTGCACCTTCTCCTATTACAAATCCATCGCGATCCTTGTCAAACGGACGAGAAGCCTGTGCCGGATTATCATTTCGTTTCGACAAAGCCTGCGATGCATTAAATCCTCCAACAGCAGCCGGAGTAACCGCAGCTTCAGACCCACCTGCAATCATAATGGTTGCCTTTCCCATTCGCACCGTATCAAAAGCATTAATGAGGGCAGTATTTGATGATGCACAGGCAGAGACAGTGCAATAGTTCGGTCCGTGTAATTTGTGACGAATAGAAATTACACCTGCAGCAATGTCCACAATCATTTTTGGAATGAAATAGGGATTGAACCTTGGTGTTCCATCTCCTGCATAAAATTCTTTGAGTTGTTCTTCAAATGTGCTGATACCACCATTTCCTGATGCCCATATGACACCTATTTCTGCGCGTTCATCTTCACTCATGGACGCAAAATCCAAACCAGCATCTTTTATTGATTGATCACTCGCCGCAATAGCATATTGCGTGAACATGTCATACTTCTTTATTTCTTTTTTATCGATTATTTGCTCTGGATGGAAATCACGAACCTCACATGCAAATCGCGTTTTGAATTTGGAAGCATCGAATTTAGTGATGGCAGCTGCACCGCTTTTACCGTTGACGATATTGTTCCAGAATTCGGGAACAGTATTCCCAAGGGGAGTTATGGCACCCAGCCCTGTAATTACTACTCTTTTCATATAAAAAAATTTCTGCGAATACCTCACGCCAAGACGCGGAGTTTTGCAAAGACGCTATTAAATATCTTTAACTAAATTTTCAATTGCTTTTGTAATATCCTTTTTGTATTTAGAATTACCAGTCAGCTTGCCTATCATAATACCACCTTCGAGTAATGCAAGCAGCGTAATAGCTATTTGATCCGGATTTGTACTTTTCTTAAATTCTTTTCCTTCTATTCCCTTTTTAATTAATTGCGCAATTGAATATTTCCATGATATCAGTGCTGCGTTGGCCTTTTTCTTCAATTCCGGATGTGTATCATCTGATTCAATCGCGGTATTCAAAATCGGACAACCACCAATTGGAAATGGTTCTTTCAAAAAATTCTCATACACTTTCGCATAGGCCAGTAGTTTAGACCGGTAAGTTCGGTGGCTCTTCATCTCCTCTTCAATAAGTTCCTCAATTCGTTCGAAATTACATTCAAATGCCGCCGCCGCAACCTCATCCTTATTCTTGAAATTTCCGTAAATACTTCCTTTCGTGAGCCCCGTCGCAGATACCATATCATTGAGTGAGGTGCCGGCAAATCCTTTGGTATTAAAAAGAGGAGCCGTCTTTTCAATGATATACTGCTTCGTTTTCTCTGATTTTGTCATACCAGGAAATAGTCTGCAAAATTATACCAATTGGTATAATTTATCAAATAATAGTTTGATCCTTTAAAAAACAAAAATGCAGCAGGTAGAAACCTGCTGCATCAACAACACAGAACGTAATTCAAAAACAAACTTTAATTATCTGTATTCGTCTACACCTATTATTCAAAAGATGATTTTAGCTGAATATATTTATTGAGATCTTTAGAATTGAAGCCTTTTTTCCTCATTGAGGTAACATACTCAGGAGTTACACCTGTAGCTTTCAAACTGGTGATTTCGTCCAGGTCTATGTTCTTGAAGCCAAGATCATTGAATCCTTTTATAAATGCTGGTTTGATGTCCAGAGACTTAAAAGATACGATTGTTTCAATGGGAATATTTTTATAGCCCAATGCTTCAAATCCTTTAATATATGAAGCTGAGATTCCAAGTGATTTTAAAGAAGTGAGATCTTCATAAGAAATATCAGAATATCCTGCGTCAACAAATTGTTTTACAAATGCATCATCAATTTCAAGAGCTTTATAAGAAATAATTTGGTCCGCAGAAGGCAAATCAGTTCCCGGTCTGGCTTTGGCAAGTTTTTGAATATATGCCCCATCGATTTCCATCGCTTTAAAAGAAACCAGTTTATCAAATTCCAGGTTTTTATATCCTGCATTTTCAATTTCTTTTACATATTGCCCATCAATTTCCAGACTCTTACCAGTAATATAATTTTCGGCATTCAAATCATCATATCCAAGAGTCTTCCAGGATTTTATATAAGGTTCATCAATTTCCAATGCAGCTAAGGCGATGAGATTGTCTTTATCTGCACCCTCCACATTGTTCCTCTTAATCATTTGAACATAATCTTTAGTAACATTCACCAGAAAGCAACCAAATAATTCCTGATCATCGAATCCTTTAAATCCCTGCTGGTCCAAAAATTCTTTGTAGCTATTGTCCGCAGTGAAAACAAAATGTCCCATTCCTCTGTCACCGTCAAATTTGCCTTCGAATGTAGCCGCACCAGCATCCCTTGTTAATTTGAATGTGCCTTTTGCATTTTTGGGAAGATCTGGAAACTCGATCAAATTAAATTCGGAGTTACTGTTCCAATGCTCTCCGTCATCACTCTTAAACTCAAATGAAATCTTATCTTTTTTAATGGTTGCAAACCATGAACCTTCAATTTGTCCGTTGAATGTGACTTTTCCAGATGAAATATTCACCTTGCGATGCTGTGTAGGTTTAGGGGTAGGATTAACAGCCGGCGTTTTTTGTGGCTGCTTATTTTGTGCCGACAAAATTGGCTTATTCAATAAGCAAACGGTAAGTGTTAGCACGGGCAGTAGAAAGAAATATTTCCATACTGAATGCACTGATGATTTTTTTCCATTCATCATAACGATTCTTTTTTTAAGCAGTGATTGATTATAATTTGTAGTGATCCCTAGTGGCAAATGAGGAGCAGAAACTTTGAGCAGACTCATTTGATAGCCAGATTTTTCAATTCCTTCGGTTTGTATAACAGAATTGTCGGTAAGAAATTCAAGATTATTCTCCAGGTTCTTCCTGTATAACCAGGCAAAAGGATTGAACCATTGAAAAACCAGCGCAAATTCAGCCAATAATATATCCAAACTATGTATTTGAGAAACATGAATTTTTTCGTGCTGAAGAATTTGATTATAGGTTTCCCAATCATAGTTTCCAGGGTTAATAAAAATGGTATTACCAAACGAACACGGCGCTCTTTTATCACCGGTCTCGACTATCCTGAACTTACCATCACGTACAACTGATTTTCCATATGATTGATAAAGTAAAACCGCAATTTGGAAAAGGAGGTTTACGCCAAATACAATTACTCCGAACAAATAAATATAATAGACCCAGGCCCAAATGGTGGTTGATGAAATGGACCATCCAGAATTCTGAGTTGCATTTATTTGATGAAGATTTTTCTTTTGTGTAACCTGATTTTGCAATGGTGACTGCTGCCCAACTACTTGTTTATCCACACCAGCTATTTCGACTCGTTCTGTATTTCTAAAAGTCCATTGTTGCGGGACAGGCATCAGGGGAAGAAGAAAAGAAACGACCAGACAGCCGAGTAAAAACCACCGGTTCAAAACAAAGAATGTTTGTCTCTCTAATAAAATTTTATAAAAGAGAAAACACAATGTTATTAGTATACCCACATGAATTATGTAAGGGATCATTACTTTTTAGATTTAATGATGTCCAGAATTTCATTCAGCTCTGATTTGGATATTTTTTGCTCTTTGGCAAAATAGGCGAGCATGCTTGGGTATGAATTATTGAAATAGTGTTTGACGATATCTCCGAGGGCATGCTTTTGATATTGCTCCTTACTTACCACAGGAAAGTATCGGTACATATTCCCAATGGATTCATGATCCAGGAATCCTTTTTCTTCCAGGATTCGAACCATGGTTGCCACGGAATTATAGTGAGGCTTGGGGTTGGGAAGAATAGCAATGACATCCCGGATAAAAGCTTTATCCAATTGCCAGAATGCCTGCATGATTTGTTCCTCTCTTTTGGCGAGTTTCTGCATAGAAATTCCTTGTTTTTTCAAATATACTCCTAATTGATTAGTTTCAAAACTAATTGATTAGTTTTTTTAAGAAACGGTTAGGAATTAGGATAAGCGGTGAGGAATACCACATTGTGGGATGTGAAAAATCCTGAATCATTGAGTGCATTCTCCTTATAAAATCATTAAAACATGAACTATTATTGCACTTTAATATTTAGAAATGTTTGCTAATCTGGTATCCTATAAGAAATACTTATTGAGGACCGTGCAATGGCTGATTGGAAATTTCATCATAGCCTTATGTCCTCTTCTGTTTATGTTGGTTATAAAATTGATTTCTAATAACAAGGCGGGAGTGGATGAATACAATCGTTTAATCAAGGATGGTGCTGTTTTATTTGTATGCTGCTCAATGATGGGGTCTGTAGTAATTGATTATATTCTTGGCAAACATCTTCTTTCAGGCTGGAAAGTTTTAGTTATCTATTTTTATCCGTTTGCAATACTTAGTTTTCTTTTGATGAGCTATTTGCTGATTTATTTTAAAATAATTGATACATCCTATTTCAATCTTGATTCGAAAACATCTTTACTGGTCATTTTCTTTACAATAAGTTATTGTATTTTTGCTAAATCAAATTTACTTGTTCAGGAGGACAATGGTCATGCTGCACGATAAACAACTGATATTAATAGTACCGATGATTATTTTTACGATCCTTTTCATCATTGGTTCTATCAAAATGGCTTTAGAGGGCATTAAGGAAATTAATGAGGCCAGGATTAAAGCCTTTGAAAATGAAAATAACAAAGTGAACTCATCAGGCAATCCTCTCTAATTAATTTCACTAAATATTTAAGGCCGCAACTCCGCGGCCTTTTTTAATTTTCAAATATTCTTTGAAGTCAGAATTAAATTATGCAAACAACAACCGGTCCTGTTTGTGAAAATCATCTACAGAATAATAAGACCCGGCCCACTTATTATTTGTAGCCAGATAAATTGGATTGGGCTTTTTCTTGCCAGGCTTACTTTGATTTACATTTCTGAAATGGAAATGATCAACAAGTGCAAGGGCTTCAAGAGCAAAAACAGTTGCAATATCTTCATCCCTGATTGCAATCAGATTGTCTCCATTTTGTTCTTCACCGAGTAATGCAAGATTAGATGAGCCGCAGTAAACAACTGGTTTCGCTTTATTAAAACCACAAACAACAAATTTATGATGGACCTGGTGACCCAGTCCGATCCCCACCTCCTGGTTGAACGGCGAAGGCAAAATACTATTTACAGGTTTGCCCGTAACCAGCACTCCGGTCTTTGCACCTGGCTTATATAAAGCAATACCACCTGGATTATCAGAAATACCGTAACTAAATACGCTGGTATCTTTATGAATATCTCTCAGCGTCGGGAATATTGGGCCCGAATTTTTCACACCCATATCCATAACGGCAAAGAGTACACTGCTTTTTTCCCGACTGATCCGGTCCGCCATTGCTTTCAAATTTTTTGTAGCGAAAATTTCGGTGTGCGGACTAAACGTAAAGTCCATAGATGGAACTCCGTTCTTTGGAAAAGAAAATGTTTTTCCGGCCCATTGGGAGGCCTGAAACGCGGGAGCATTGATATTATCGTTCCATGATTCCTCGAAAACATTTTCATAGAGGGCAGCAATATCCGGATCGTTAAATACAACGATGTGATTTGAATTTACATACATGCCCGTGACGGAAAGGTTTGTAGAGCCTGTTAGCACTTTTATTGCCTTGTTACCCTTCTTTACAATGAAAATCTTATCATGCGAAAACCTCGCAAATTTTCCTCTCTTAATTACTGCATTTCCAGTAGCCTGATTTTGAAATTCGGTAGTAAATAAATCTTCAGGAGCTGGTTTAGAAGGGGTGCTTTTATGCAGGTCTGCATTATCCAGGATGATACGGATTCTCCCCTGTTTTGCAAGATTTAGCATTTGCGACACCACATCCGTTTCATTCAAATCATAGGCAAATACATCCAAAGAAAGTGTTGCATCATTCTTCACCTGGTTCAAAACGTCGAATATTTTTTGTCGGGCTGTAAATCCTGACCATTTGTATTCATCTAAATAGGTGAAAGCATCGCCGTCGGAGTTAGTTCCTGCCTGCTGGTTTGTATCGTATAAGAGTCCGCTACCATCAGGTTTTAGAACAAGTTTATTTCCGAAATGATGTTCGAAAGCCTGTGACTGCACAAAACCTCTTGTAAAGCCCAACTCTATTTTATCTTTCTTAAAAGGATTAACATTTACATCCATACCAAGACTCAAACCCGGATCAAGTGCCAGCATGCTTCCATGATCATCGAAATATCTCGGAGTAATTGTATAACGGTAAGTACCATACACCACGTTATTTCCCTGATGAAATGAACCTGGAACATGTAACCACCTAAATTTTTGAAAAGGAGCATTGATTGAAGAATATGCAGGCTCGGTTTTGTTTTGAAAATGCTTTTCCGGGTTTTTAAATTGGAGGCGATTATAAATATAATAATGATCAGTACCGTTAGGACTAAATGAAATTGTAAATCCCGCAAGGTTCCTGATCTTAGGCTTGTTCATATTGAAAGCCAACAAAGTTTTGGCATCGCCTATATAGGCTTTTGCACTCAGGACCTGGTTTTGGGCTGAAACAAACATGACACACAGGTTGAAGGTTGAAAGTTGATGGTTGAAAGTTATTTATAGTTCAACTTTTCACTTTTGTGGCTGAGACACTATTAATCTAAGCCGAAGGTTGAACGTTCAACTTTAAACGTTCAACTTTCAACTTAAAAGGTTTAGGGTTGTAATAGCTTGTTCGAAATCTTCTGCGTAAGCTGCACAAAGATTGCAAAGATTTATTAGCAGCTTACAGTATTTCTACCTTTTCTTAATAACGCGCGAAAAAATACCTGTCTACCCCATATCCATCATAATTGGTAGCGACAAATCGGCTATTCGAGAAGGTGATATTGTCGAAGTTCAGGTTAACTGAGCTGTTTGAATAATAATCACTCACGTTTACCTGCATGGATGTATGCAGATCAGTTAAATAGTTTCCGTATTGATCGTAGTACCCACCAGAAACGGTTGAAGTATACCATGAACCCCGAAGGTCAAGGTTACCGTTGACGTATTCTGCCGATCCATTTTCATAAAAATAGAAGACGCCGTTTTCAAGACCGGTATTGTAAGTAAACCACCCTTTGGAATCTTCCCTTTCGGCTCCTGTGAGTACCCATGAACCGATGAGCGGAGATTGTGGAGCAACTATTACTTCCTTGGTGCAGCTTGTAAGAAATACGCCAAAAAATAAAATCGAAATAGGTACAATTGCCTTCATAAACTTATTTTTAAGGTTTTAAGCAATAGAGTTCTATAGAATGGATTTGAAATTGTAGGGAGAGTTTATCATCATCTCCAGATTTGAGAAGGGTTTACGAATAATTTAACAGGTATGTTAATACTTGCATAAAGAAAGAAATCAACGATATATCTATTAAATCCTCACTTAAGTGAAAATTAAAAACCAAACAGCTGCCAGTTCAGTCTCTGTCCCGCATAAAAACGAAAGCCTGTTTCAGTTAGCCGTTATTGTGAGTGCCCTGGGCTTCTTCGTAGATGTTTACGATCTTCTTTTATTTGGAATCATTAGAAAACCCAGCCTCAAAGATCTCGGACTTTCAACAGAAGAAATTCTAACAACAGGAGAATGGATCATCAGTATTCAAATGATCGGGTTGCTGGTAGGAGGAATTGTTTGGGGGATCCTCGGTGATAAAAAAGGTAGATTGAAAGTATTGTTTGCGTCAATTTTGCTCTATTCCATTGCCAATATTTTGAATGGAATGGTAACGAATATTCCAACTTATATCGTTTTGAGATTTATTGCAGGTGTAGGCCTCGCTGGAGAATTAGGAGCGGGTGTAACGCTGGTGAGCGAAATCCTTCCAAAACAAAAAAGAGGGATCGCTTCAGCAATGATTGCATCTTTTGGAATACTGGGCGCAGTAACCGCTTTCCTGTTTAATAAGTTTTTCGACTGGCGCGCATGTTACTATATCGGAGGTGGATTAGGATTGATATTATTATTACTTCGCGTATCCGTTCATGAAAGTGGATTGTTTAAGGAAGTAGCAGGGTCTAACGTGGAACGAGGAAATTTCCTGATGTTCTTCAATAATAAGAAAAGACTGGTTAAGTACTTAAAATGTGTGCTTATTGGTTTACCGGCCTGGTATATTATTGGTGTTCTTGTGACTTTTTCAGATCAGTTTGCAAATGAGATGGGCATTCCTGGAATAGATCCTGGAAAAGCAATAATGTATCTCTATCTCGCCATTGCCTTCGGCGATTTAAGCGTTGGGTTATTGAGTCAGAAATTGAAAAGCAGAAAAAAGGCTCTGTTTATTTTTTATGCAATCACTTCACTTTTTGTACTGTTATATTTTCTTCAAACCAATGGTAACCCTGAAACATTTTACTGGATTTGTGCAGGTTTGGGTTACGGTACAGGATTTAGTGTAGTTTATATAACCATGAG
>PSRI01000058.1 GCA_003175935.1 Bacteroidota bacterium | reverse complement strand
GATCCGGTTTGGCAAGACCGATACCAGGAATTGCTTGGTATAAATAAATTGATGAAGCAGCAGGAAGTTGAAGTTCCTTCCATGCGTTTTACAAAGAACGTGATGGATGCAATTGCATCTCAACATATTTCAAAGGCAACCATAAAATATTTGAATAAGAAAATCATTTACGGCATTGCAGGGTTTTTCTTCTTGTTGATGACATCACTGCTTGTGTATGTACTTCTTAATGCAGACTTTAGTTCATCAGAAAGTTCAGGTTCACAAATAATCAAAGAATATGGTTCCTGGGATATTTCTAAATACATGAGTAAGTCGATTGTGCAGATTATTATGTTTATCAATGTAATCCTTGGTTTGGTTTTATTAGACAGATACCTGAGTTCACGCAAAAATAAATTCCATCAGGAAGCCTGATGATTCTTCATCGGGTCCGGTAAGAGGTCATTCAGATGGCCTCTTTTTTTTGATATAAACCGATCATCCAAATTTAGAGGCCGCAGGGAATCCGGGCAGGACTTAAGCAAGGACTAAATCTTACCTTTGGCGGGTACAAGCATTATATATGGATATTAAGAACAACATTCTGGAAACGATCGGAAATACTCCTTTGATCAGACTCAATAAAATCACCAGGGATTTCCCATGTACAGTTGCTGCTAAAGTGGATTATTTTAATCCGGGCAATTCTATTAAGGACCGGATGGCTTTGAAAATGATTGAAGTGGCAGAAAAAGAAGGCAAACTCAAACCAGGAGGAACTATTATTGAATGTACATCCGGAAATACGGGTATGGGACTGGCACTGGCAGCTTGTGTTAAAGGATATAAATGCATTTTCACGACTACAGATAAACAATCCAAAGAAAAAATTGATATCCTTAAGGCTGTTGGGGCAGAAGTAATTGTTTGTCCAACTAATGTTGAACCCGACGATCCTGCAAGTTATTATTCAGTTGCGCGAAGGCTCGCTAAAGAGATTCCTAATTCCAATCACATGAATCAGTATGATAATCTTGCAAACAGACTGGCACATTATGAAACAACCGGACCAGAGATTTGGAATCAAACAGACGGAAAGATTACACATTTAGTTTGCACAGCAGGAACGGGTGGTACTGTGACAGGAACTGCAATGTTTCTTAAAGAAAAAAACCCCAATATTCAAATTTGGGCAGTTGATGTTTATGGTTCTTTACTTACTAAATATTTTGAAACAGGAAAGGTTGATATGGATGAAGTACATCCTTATGTTTCGGAAGGTTTTGGTGAAGATTTTGTTCCCGAAAATTATGACATGAGTGTGATAGATCATTTTGAACAGGTAACAGATAAAGACGGAGCCATAATGGCAAGAAGAATTGCAAAAGAAGAAGGATTGTTTTGTGGATACAGTGCAGGAAGTTGCCTGCAGGGATTAATCCAATTAAAAAACAAGCTTAAGAAAGATGATTTAGTTGTTTGCATTTTCCATGACCATGGTAGCAGATATGTTGCGAAGGTTTATAATGATCAGTGGATGCTTGAGAGGGGATTTCTTGATGTAAAAACATTTAAAGATATCATTAGTGGCAGAGGTTCAAAGAGATTAATTACAGTTGAACCGTCCCAAACAGTTGCTGAAGTGTTTGAATTAATGAAGAAGTACGATATCGAAAATATTCCGGTAATGAATGGCAATGGTCCGATGGGTTCAGTTTCAGAAAGTGGTTTATTCAACAAGATTTTCCGCAATCCTGATATCAAAAATCAATCGGTAGGTGAAGTAATGGAATCCCCTTATCCCGTAGTTTCCTTCGATACACCTGTAGAAAGGTTGAGTTCTCTCATCAATAAAGAGAATGGTGCAGTGATGAGCAAGGATGAAACGGGCAAGTATCATATCGTAACCAAGTATGATATTATTCAGGCTCTCGCCAGGTAGGACATATTAAAGTAGTATCCTTACGTTTTACCCGAAACGCTGGCAGGGCAATACTTCTTTCACACCTATACTTTTTTATGCTTCCATTAACAGGGTATAACATCTCGTAGAATTACGATAGCGTAATTCGAATTTTTACTCCTGATACATAAGGTGAGTTTACTACTCTGTCAGTAATAAAACTGAAAATAAAAATGAGCAAAACTGCTCTTGTCTAGTGAGTTACAGGTAGGTATCTTTGTTTCAGAAGTTGATTGATGAGGAGAAGTCTACACCTCAACCATCCAATGTCCCAGAAACCGTCCAAAAAAAAATTACAAGTCCAAATCCTTTGAAAGGGTAGTTTAAAATCCAGTATCAGTCAACTTTCTTTTTCTTTGAAAATTATCATATAGATATCCCTGGAAAACCTAAGAACCTAAATCCAATTTCAAAAACCTTATTCTACAAGATCCAATATCCAGAAAAGGAAAACCGGAATGCCAATTATCCTATGTAATTGTACCAGGAAAACACCAAAAAATCCAATGTCCCCGAACTGTGGGAAACCATGTTGTAATCATGGACACCTTGTGAACCCGTAAGTCCTATCCTTAGAAGCCCATCTAATCTTAGTAAGGCTCGTTAAAAAAGATTGCCTCCATCGTTTATCGGTGGAGGTTCTTTATTTTACGCCGATAATGAAAGCTATTTCTTGTTATTGATAGAATTTCCTTCTCTTATTTTTGCTGATAGATGCGTTTATTTTCTGATCAGATTGGCAAAAAATTAAAGTTTGAAAAAACTCCTGCCAGGATAGTATCCATTGTTCCTTCACAAACAGAATTAATCTGCGATTTAGGACTTTCAAAACAGCTCGTTGGTGTTACGAAATTTTGCGTTCATCCAAAACGCATCATTCAGAATAAATCCAAAGTGGGTGGCACTAAAAAGATTGATATCAATAAAGTGAAATTGCTCTCCCCTGATATCATTATCGCAAACAAAGAGGAAAATGAAAAAGGGCAGGTGGAAGAACTTGAAAATATTTGCCCCGTTTGGACCAGCGATATTCATAACCTTAACGATGCGATCCATATGATCTCTGCATTGGGGGAAATTCTGGGTGCCGAAAAAAAATCAAATGAAATCATTGAAAAAATTGAATCCGGTTTTCGTGAATATGATCAAAAGAGAAATTTATGGCGTCGAGAACAGCTAAAATTATCTGCAGCTTATTTGATTTGGAGAAAACCCTATATGGTTGCCGGAGGAGATAGTTTTATCAACTGCATGATGGAAGTTTGCGGTTTTGAAAATGCATTTGCAGATTGTTTGCGTTATCCTGAGAAAAGTTTGGACGAACTAAAAAATTGTGATGTACTGTTATTATCCTCGGAGCCATTCCCATTTCAACAAAAACATATTGAAGAATTGAAGAAAAATTTTGCTGAATTAGGCGGCATAAAAAGTCCTCCGAAAATCGTTTTAGTAGATGGAGAAATCTTTAGTTGGTATGGCAGCAGAATTGCACTCGCACCCTCCTATTTTGAGGCATTAATGCAAAACTTCGTGGCTCTCTAAAATTGCTATTCTAATTTCTGTGGCTATATTTGCGCCTGCCTGCATTTTGCAGGCCGTAAACCAGGGGCCGAATCCAATATCGAAGATTCTGGTTCTCATTAAATTTAAAACCAATAAGAAATGGCTTCAAAAAAAATTCTTGATCTCTTGGGAAACCAGGCTGAGTATTTATTGAATCACACTTGCAAAACCATCGACAAAGATTCAATTACACTGCCATCTCCAAATCATGTTGATGAGATCTGGATTAATAGCAATAGAAGTAATCAGGTCCTGAGAAGTCTACAAGTTTTGTTGAGTTCCGGCCGTTTAGGTGGAAGTGGATATTGCTCCATTTTCCCGGTTGACCAGGGAATTGAGCATAGTGCAGGTTCTTCATTTTCTCCCAATCCCATTTATTTTGATCCTGAAAATATCATTAAACTCGCTATTGAAAGTGGTTGTAATGGAGTTGCATCTACTTATGGTGTGCTTGGAATTATGAGTCGTAAGTACGCTCATAAAATCCCATTCATTGTAAAGATTAACCATAACGAATTTTTGAGTTTGCCTAACCGTTATGATCAAACCATGTTCGGAACTGTAAGAAGCGCATGGAACATGGGTGCGGTAGGAATTGGCGCTACAATTTATTGGGGCTCGCAGGAAAGTGCGCGTCAGTTAAAAGAAGTTGCAGAGGCTTTTGAACTCGCGCATGAGTTGGGAATGCTTACAATTCTCTGGTGCTATACCCGTAACAATGGATTCAAAGTAGATGGAGTAGATTATCATACTTCGGCTGACCTTACAGGTCAGGCTAACCATTTGGGGGTAACTATTCAGGCTGATATTATCAAGCAAAAACTTCCTACAAATAATGGCGGATACCTTGCTACCAAACATGGCAAGACCTCTCCTCTCGTTTACGAAAAACTTACTTCAGACCATCCCATCGATCTTTGTCGTTACCAGGTTTTAAACTGTTACAGTGGTAAAGTAGGGTTAATCAACAGTGGTGGTGAAAGCAAGGGCTCAAGTGATCTGGCGGATTCAGTTCAAACTGCGGTGGTAAATAAAAGAGCTGGTGGTATGGGATTGATTCTGGGACGTAAAGCTTTCCAAAGACCATTCAAAGAAGGCGTTGAATTGTTGACTGCCACTCAGGATGTTTATCTTGATAAATCCATTACTGTAGCCTAAGCAAGTAATTCTGTTAAACTTTTTGACCAGAATATCTGTTGTCGGGTATTTGACGTTGGATACCATTTGCATGGATAGCCTATTATATAGTACTTAGTACTTAGTATAGAGTACTTAGACTTAGTACTTAGTATAGAGTACTTAGACACAGTTCTAAGAGTAGTTTGTGATTAATGATGGGTGATCTTTGCATGAATTTGGAAATAAGAAAGTTGATAGGTATTATTGGCTAAATTTGGTAATATTTAATTCATATCCAATCCTAATAAGATGCAGCACGAAGAGGATTTCGATTCCAACCTGGCCGGGGAAGATGGGCAGAGTGAAGAGACCAGAAGCAGTTGGTTTAAGCGCATAAAAAAGGGTATTCTCACATCAACGGCTGAAAAAAAGGAGGCTCCAGACGGGCTTTGGACAAAATGCCCAAATTGTAAGTATACCTGCACGGTTCTCGAACTGAGGGAACATTTATTCGTTTGTCCTAAATGCAACTACCATCACCGCATTGGAAGCCAGGAATACTTCGAGATCATTTTTGATGATAATGTTTATGAGGAACTTTTCGCTGATGTTCGATCCATCGATTTCCTTGGGTTCAATGACCTCAAACCTTACTCGAAAAGACTAAAAGAAGCATATGCAAAAACCGGTTTGCACGATTCCATTTCGGTGGCTTCCGGTAAAGTAAATTCACAGGATCTTGTGATTGCCTGTATGGATTTTAATTTCATTGGTGGTTCTTTGGGAAGTGTAATGGGGGAAAAAATTGCAAGAGCCGCTGATTTTTGTCTGGAACACCATCTTCCATTTATGATCGTGAGTAAAAGCGGTGGTGCGAGGATGATGGAAAGCGCATTTTCTTTAATGCAGCTGGCTAAAACTTCAGGTAAACTATCTCAGCTGGCAGATGCAAAGATTCCTTATATTTCATTGTGCACTGACCCAACCTATGGTGGAACTACAGCATCCTTTGCCATGCTTGGGGACGTCAATATGGCCGAACCGGGAGCAATGATAGGCTTTGCAGGACCAAGGGTTATCAAAGAAACCATCAAGAAAGATTTGCCTTCCGGTTTCCAAAGTTCTGAATTCGTTATGGAACATGGATTTCTTGATATTATCGTTCAAAGAAAAGACCTCAAGGACCAACTCTCTAAACTACTTCTGCATTTTAAAAATTAATTCAAGGTTTACTCCCCAATCTCTTCTTATTCAGAGATCTTCCTGAATCAGGAGAATAAAGAATATTTTTGAATTAATTCCTGAAGATTTTGTTTTGCAGTCTTTTGTATGGAAATAAGAAATAAATCGGCATACTTTGAATACCACATCGAGGATAAATTCGATGCGGGTCTGGTTCTTCAGGGAACGGAAGTAAAATCATTGCGCGAAGGGAAAGCCAGTTTCAACGACAGCTACTGTTATTTTAATAATGGAGAACTCTGGATCAAAAGCCTCTATATTGCCGAATACAGTCACGGTACATTTAATAATCACGACCCTGTTCGTGAAAGAAAATTATTGCTTAGCAAAAGGGAACTGAAAAAGCTTGACGGCAAAGTGAAGGAAAAAGGATTCAGTATTGTGCCCCTGCGCATTTTTTTCAATGAAAAGGGATTAGCCAAAATGGAAATTGGATTTGGCAAAGGAAAAAAACTTCACGATAAAAGGGAGACAATTAAGCTAAGGGAGACCGACCGCGAGATTAAAAGGAAATATGGCTTATAATAAACTCTGACTCCTGATCTATCCACTTATTTTAGTGCTGTTAAAGAGTTCCCAAACCATCAGGATTTCCACCTAACCTGAATATTTTTACAGGCTCTTAACCATTATAAGCACTTTATTTACAATAGTTTTGGGGAATTATACGTTAACTAGCCTTTGATGGCATGGATTTTTCCAATATTCTCCAATTTGAAACTCAATGAGATTATTAATTAGTATTGGCCTGTTGTTGATTGTCGCAAATTCCCAAGCTCAAAATCTAAAGGGTAACTGGTATGGAAATGCAGACGTGCTCGTGGATGGTTCCCACAATAATTACCTCGTGGAACTGGATCTCCGTCAAAAAAATATCAATGAAATCCACGGCGTAATCAGCTATTATTTTAAAGATAGCTATCAAACATTTTACGTTCGAGGTACTTACGATCCACAAAGCAGGGAAATCTTCATCAAAAATGTTCCTGTCACCTATTTCATGGCCACTACTAAATCGGGGGTTGAATGTATGATGGATTTGAGAGCAACACTTACAGTTTCTCGTGTAAGTTCAAATTTGAAAGGCGCATTCGTTACACAGGATAAATACAAATACACCTGTCCGGATATCGCATTTGATTTTGTGTATGGTGTTCAAACGCGGGATTTGGATAGTTTGATCGACAACTTTGCGGCGGCAAGAAAAATTTGGAAGCCTTCACCGGAAGACATTGTAGTAGCTAAAAAAATTGAAGAACCTAAAGTTGAACCCAAACCTCTTGATACGGCCACTTTAGCAGCTGTTGCAACAGTAGATACAACCAAATTGGATACTGCTTCAGTAAAAATGGTTGCTGAAAAAGTTGACCAGAATGTGAAAGGGGTTGGTGTGGTTCAAAATGATGTCAAAAAAATTATTGCAGCTTACGAAAAGAGAAAAGAAGTTGTAACGAAGGAACTGGAAGTTCAAAGCGATTCAATAAGGATCACCTTATATGACAATGGAACGATTGACGGTGACAGCATTTCGGTTTTCTACAACAAAGCACCTGTAGCCACACACCAGGGATTGAGTGAAAGGGGTATCAATCTCTATGTTGAACTTGACAGCACAAAGGACGTCAATGAAATATCCATGTTTGCGGAGAATCTGGGCAAAATTCCTCCAAATACTGCATTGATGGTTATAACGGATGGAGTGAACCGCTACGAAGTATTTATGTCGAGCAGTTATTCCCAAAATTCTTCGGTGCGCATCCGAAGAAAGCGATGACGCATCTATTGTCTGATTATTTTTTCCTGTTTAAGAATATTATTTAATTCATCCCTGATTTCTACTATGTAAATTCCTTTTGCATAGCCGGAAATTGAAATGGTATTGCTATTTCCGCTCAGCGAACGATTGATTAAAGCCCTTCCTGAGGCATCTCTAATGATCAAAGTGGATTTGGAATAATTATCAGGCAATACAATTGTAATTTCTGATTGCGCGGGATTCGGGAAAATCAACACATGGTTTGAACCGGTATTGGGTCCCACGATTCTCACTGGGGTAAAACTGAATTTCCCATCTCTGTCAACCTGTTTAATTCTATAATAAATTTCAGAGCTACCAGGCGATTTATCTAAGTACGAATATTCATATCCGGAATTGGAATTGCCACCAGGTGCTTTTGAATCCAAAAATGTTATGGCAGTATAGTTGGCTCCATTGTTAAGTGATCTTTGAATTTCAAAACCCTTATTATTTTGTTCGGCTACTGTTTTCCACTTCAAATTAATATCTCCGCTAGTGGTTCGGGAAGCAGTAAATTCTGAAAGATTTACGGGCAGTGCAGACAAAGTAAATTGTGTAGACAGATCCGTTTGTCCTGCACCGTTAGTAACCTGTAAAGTATAAACACCGGGAACACTTGCTGTGAAATCAGGATTAGTTGCACCACCAATTGGATTATTATCAAGGAACCATTGATAGGTGATATTTCTGCCCTGTTGCCCCTGAAGCAGAAATACGTTGGAGCCCTGGTCCAGTGGAGTAAAATAGGCTTTTGGTTTTTTGTTTGGATCAGCGTCTTCCAGCTTATAAATAGTGCCATCTGCATTTTTGCACAAATAGAGTTCACCATACCTGTCTTCACCGAATGCAATTACTGCACCCGTTGATGCGAGGTATCGATGTACAGAACTTGCAACACCTCCAGTCTGGGTGAATCCGTCAATCCAGCCACCACCAAAATCGCTATACAAATAAACGCCCCATAATACATTCGACTGTATGCTTCGGTAAACGTATCCTCCCGTGACAGCAATACCTACGGCATGAGAATAATCATGAATGGGTAGGTGTATCCCAATTGAGCTGCAACTCGAGCCATTGGGATAACAGGAGTTTCCTTCCATAATATTCCAACCGTAATTATCACCGCCTGGCGCACCCGCCTGCTGAAAATCGATTTCTTCAACATTATCCTGTCCTACATCGCCAATCCATAAATCATGTGTGAGCCTGTCGAAACTGGCTCGCCAGGGATTTCTTAAACCATAGGCCCATATTTCTTTTTTTACAAGTGGGTCAGCGTCATTAAAAAATGGATTAGAAGGGGGTACTACATATGGTTGAGCCATAGAAGACCCACTTACATCAATGCGAAGAATTTTCCCCAGAAAAGTGTGTCTGTTTTGCCCATTCCCCATCGGATCTCCGCCACTTCCACCATCCCCAAAATTGATATATAGAAATCCATCTGCACCGAACATAATATTTCCACCATTATGATTTTGAAATGGTTGATGTTGAGTTAGAATAGTTAATGCTGATGAAGGATCAGCAACATTAGGATCACCTGAACTCACTTTATATTCCTCAATGACACTATGTAATTCAGGTCCGCCCGGTTCATTCCATTTGATAGAATCCGTATAGCTTACATAAAACTTTCCACTGGTTGCATAATCAGGACTAAAATTCATATTGAGAAATCCCTCTTCGCTATTGAGGGAAGAAACTTTTGCACTCACATCAAGGAATGGTGTGGGTAATAAGTTTCCTGCAGCATCGATGATACGAATAACTCCCCTCCTTTCGGAAACGAATAAGCGATCATCTCCGCAGTTTTTTATGTCGATCGGATAGGTAAAACCCGATTTAAATGCTGTTACAGTAACAGATTGCGAAAAGGAAGACTGAAAAAAATAAAGGTTGGAAACAAATATTATGACAGCTAGTGTTGGCCGAAAGATTTTCATAAGCATTTGTTTAATACAAGAACTCGATCAAAAACTCTGCCATTGAATTCCCCCAATACAATCAATAATATTAAGACGGGTTTATATCATTTAGTACATTTACGTATCAGTCTTCACAAATCAATTGAAACTCATGCGCCGTTACTTGATTTCTTTGCTAATGGTTTCCATTTGCTTACAGCTAAATGCTCAAACAAATAAAATTCAATCGCCAGCCAGGGCTCAGTCTAATAAAATGCTCGATGCAGCCAATCAGTTCCTTGCAACACTTAATGCAACGCAAAAATCAAAAGTCATTTATGCACTTCAGGATACTGAAAGATATAACTGGCATTTCATTCCCAAAGATGATCGCAAAGGAATTTCGCTGAACGAACTTAATGCAGATCAAAAAAAAGCTGCGATGAATTTGTTACAGACAGGAGTTAGTGAACAGTGTTATGATAAAGTGATTGGCATCACGCAACTGGAGAATGTACTTAAGGTTCTTGAAAACCATCCGCCCGAAGATCATTTCAGGGATCCCGGGAAATATTTTTTTACCGTTTTCGGAGAACCGTCAGCAAATTCAATATGGGGCTGGCGCCTTGAAGGACATCATATTTCTTTCAATTTTGTTTCGGAAAAGAATCAGATTGTTTCAGGAACACCTGGGTTTTTAGGATCTAATCCGTGGATCGTGCAATCAGGTCCCGATAAAGGAAAAGAAGTCCTGAAAGATGAAGCAGATTTAGGATTTCAACTCTTAAATTCTCTAAAACCCGACCAATTGAGCAAAACAATTATCGATAGTGTGGCACCGCATGATATTGTAACGTACGTAAACAGAAAAGCAATTATAGAAAATCCTCGTGGAATTAAATATTCGGAACTCGATAACAGGCAGAAACAGATTATGATGAATCTGCTGGCTTTGTACATTCATCGTTATACGAAGCTTTTTGCGGACGATATGATGAACGAAATCCAGGCAGCAGGATTAGACAACCTTCGTTTTGCATGGGCCGGCGCGAAGGAAAATGCTATAGGTAATCCGCATTATTATCGGATTACAGGGCCAACTATTGTAATCGAATATGATAATACTCAAAATAACGGCAACCATGTTCACACTGTAGTTCGTGACCTAAAAAGAGATTTTGGAGGCGACGAATTATTGGAGCATTATAAAAAAGACCACAATACTTCCAACTAATTTTTTGACCCAAAAAAAGCCACTCATAAAAAGTGGCTTTTTTCATTTTTACTTTCGGCCGACAGATTGATCATCATCATCGTCAACCTCTACCTTTTCCCGCCTTGCCATGCTCTGCGCTTTTTGAACCAGTTTGATAAATTCTTTTCTGTATCCTTCAGAATCTGGTCCCAGTGCTTGTTTAGCAAGATTTACGACATTTGAATAAGATGAATTTTGTTTGTATGCGGAATTACGCAAAAGCAAACCAAACTCAGCTACTGATGCTGCGAATCTAAAATTGTCTGAAGTCTCATTAATATCAATTTTATGATCTACCAATGGATGTTCAAGTAATCGACTAACATCACCATCAGGCTTTTTATATCTGAATTTTATGGTCATCAATTCGGGGGAATCACTATTGGTGTTGCTTTGGACTTTTTGATATTTTAATGGATCTACGTTTGCAACCAGATTTGATTTAACTCCCACAGGAATGATTTCATACAATGCAGTAACAGTATGCCCGCTTCCCAGTTCACCTGCATCTTTTAAATCGTCATTAAAATCTTCTTTATTCAGTAGTCGGTTCTCATATCCAATTAAACGATATGCCTGAACTTTCGAAGGATTAAATTCAATTTGAAGTTTTACGTCTTTTGCAATCGTAAATAGGGTACCTCCAAATTCGCTCACCAGTACTTTGTTCGCTTCACTTATATTATCAATGTAGGAATGATTACCATTTCCTTTATCAGCAAGTTTTTGCATTTTATTGTCTTTATAATTGCCCATGCCATAGCCAAGAACTGTAAGGAATACGCCGGATTTTCTTTCCTGTTCAATCATTCTTTCAAGTGCATCATCACTGCTTTCTCCAACATTGAAATCACCATCGGTACAAAGTATAACCCGGTTATTTCCGTTGGCCCTAAAATTTTCTTTTGCAACTTTATACGCAAGTTTTATACCGGCCCCGCCAGCAGTTGATCCACCGGCCTCAAGCCTGTCGATAGCGTCTTTGATTATTTGTTTTTTATCTCCTGAAGTTGCAGGAAGAACCAATCCGGCACTACCGGCATAAACTACAATGGCAACTCTGTCATTTTCCCTCAATTGTTCAATCAATAATTTCATAGATTCCTTAACCAGTGGCAGCTTATTGGGTTCGTCCATTGACCCGGAAACATCAATGAGAAACACCAGGTTAGAAGGAGATAATTTTTCGGTTGGGATTTTTTTGCCCTGCAGTCCGATTAAGACAAGCTTATTTTCTTTATTCCATGGGCAATCGGAAATTTCGGTATTGATTGAAAAGGGATCTTCGTTTGAGGGTTGGGGATAGTTATAGTGGAAATAGTTTATCATCTCTTCAATTCGCACAGCGCCCGCTGGCGGAACCTGGCCTTCATTGAGGAATCGCCTTATATTGCTATAAGAAGCTGCGTCCACGTCAATCGAAAAAGTGGAAAGAGGATTATCAGAAACTTTGAGGAATCTGTTTTCAACAATACCATCATAATCTTCAGTATTGAATGCAGAATCTGCCTGGACACGGGGTAAATTATTTTGATCTTTTTGAGGGACTGGAGGATAGTAATTCTCTTTTTTGTCAGAGTTTTTTAATTTATTATAATAACCTGATCCCGGACCAATGGCTCCATAAATTTTACTGATACCATCAACAGTTGAAGGAGTTTTTCTCACCATCTGAACATCATCTTCCATTATCACTTCTTCAAGTTTGGAAACACTTGCCTTGAGAATTATAGAAATGGAATTTCTGCCTTTCAGTTTAACTTCTTTCGATTGAAATCCGACAGCATTAAATACAATAGTTGCATTTTCAGAGCTGACATTCAAACTGAAATTTCCACTGACGTCTGAAATTGTTGATGATGAAGTTTTCTTTTCACTAATGGTAACGCCGGCTAAGGGTTGACCCTGGATGTCACTGACTTTCCCTTTAACAGTAAAGGTACTGTGAGGCATAAAAGCTACGAGTGCAGCGAGTACGAACAGGCTGCATGCTAAGATGTAACGCATACAAATTGATTTTTTATTTTACAACCTTTTGAAGATGCAGAAAGCAAAAAGATTGCATAATTGCACTCCCTTTTTTAACTAAATTGTGCAGATAGTATTAAAAAAATGAAGTGATTTCAAACTATATGTGTGACGTACAGTCCATTATTTAATCCACTTTATTGATTATTATCAAAAATGAATTATTAAGACAGGCTTGGAATTTTTAAAAACCATAGAAAAATCAAATCTCACCGATCAGGAGTTAATCGCACTCTATAAGAAATCTCATGATCTAAAAATTCTGGCAGAATTATTTCAGAGATACATGGAACTGGTTTATGGTGTTTGTCTTAAATATTTTAAGGAGCCTGAAAAAAGCAAGGATGCGGTGATGAGTATTTTTGAGGAACTGATTGGCAAACTCAAATCCCACGATGTAGAAAATTTTAAGAGCTGGCTACATACAGTGGCAAGGAATTATTGTTTAATGCAACTGAGGACGCCTAAAAACCTTAAGACCACAGAAATTAATGTGGAAATTATGCAATCTGAAGAAGAAGTGCATCTTAACGGCGTACTTGAAAGAGAGGAGCAATTTGACAAGCTATCCAAGTGTTTGGATGCCCTTTCAAAAGAGCAAAAATTGAGCGTGGAGCTCTTTTATTTGAAAAATAAATGTTATAACGAAATAGTAGAAATGACGGGATTTGAGTGGAACCAGGTAAGAAGTCATATTCAAAATGGGAGAAGAAACTTGAAACAATGTATGGAATCAAATGTTGAAGGTTGAGGGTTCAATGTTCAGGGTTCAAGGTTCAGGGTTTAGAGTTCACAGTTAAGCGATATAAGATGTAGGATATGGGATTGTTGGTTTTAGTTTGTGGTTTTGTCTAGGTACTTGGTACTAGGTACTTGGTACTATAAAAGCGTCTTTGCCTGCTGCGCCTTCGCGAAGCTATGGCGAAGCAAGGCCCGAATGACTCGTTCAGGCGGGCGTGA
>PSRI01000247.1 GCA_003175935.1 Bacteroidota bacterium | reverse complement strand
CATACAGACATATCGGACCATTATTAGAAGCTGTATTGCATACAGATGTGAAAGAGTTTCAGAATTCAGGAAATTATGTGAAGAATAGCCTGACCCCATTACTTGATATTCATCTTCATTCGAATAGGGATGGAGAGCTGGCAGCGAATGGAAGTATAACTTACGTTTATATTTTCTCTGCAATTGCATTATTTATTTTGCTGATCGCCTGTGTCAATTTCATGAATCTATCTACTGCCAGATCGGCTAACCGGGCGCGTGAGGTTGGGATCAGAAAAGTGCTTGGCTCATTGAGAAAAAATCTCATCTCTCAATTTCTTATTGAATCCCTGATATTTGGTTTCATTGCATTGGTGCTTGCACTGCTTGGAACATTTTTATTGCTGCACTGGTTCAATCAACTTTCGGGAAAGCAGCTGGATCTTGGACTTATTTTTCAGCCGAAGATGCTGATTGCAATTATTTCTTTGATTTTGGTGGTAGGATTACTGGCAGGAAGCTACCCTGCATTTTTCCTTTCGGCTTTTCAACCCATAGAAGTCTTGAAAGGGAAGCTGGCAAAGGGATTCAAAACATCATGGTTGAGAAATTCGCTGGTAGTTTTTCAATTTGCAGTTTCCATAACACTCATTATTAGTACGATCATTATCTACAATCAACTCATATTTATTCGTAGCAAAGATTTGGGCTTTAACAGAAATAAGATTCTTATTGTAGAGCATACAGATTTTCTTGGATCAAGGGCAGAGAGTTTTAAAGTAGATATTCAAAATATTTCCGGAATAGAAAATGTTACAATGACGGGATTCTTACCTGTAAGTGGATATCGAAACAGTGATGCTTTTTTTATGTCTCCTGCGTTGGATCAAAAATCAGCCTTATCGAGCCAGGCATGGCTGGTTGATGATAAATATCTCTCTACTTTCAACATTCAACTTGTACAGGGAAGAAATTTCCGGAAAGAACTGGCCACGGATTCAAATGCTGTTCTTCTTAATGAATCTGCTGCGAAATATTTAGGTGGAAAGGATATACTGAATAAAAAGCTTTACCGTATTGATGATATGGCAACGAGGAGATTGAAAGTGTATAATGTTATCGGAGTTGTAAAGAATTTCAATTATAGTTCATTGAGGGATCAGGTTGCATCGGTAACAATAGGATATGGAACGGAAACAGGTAGTATTGCGATTCGTTTGAAAGGAGCAAATGAATCAGGAGTGATCAACCAGATTAAATCGAAATGGGATAGTTATTTGCCCGGACAACCTTTTTCATATTCATTTATGGACGATAATTTCAACAAGATGTATTTTACGGAGCAACAGACTGGAAGAATCTTCATAACGTTTGCCATTATTGCTATCCTTGTGGCCTGTTTGGGTTTATTTGGATTAGCAACTTATGCAGCAGAGCAACGCAAAAAAGAGATAGGCATCCGAAAAGTTTTGGGAGCCAGTACCGCCAATATCACCGAAATGCTTTCGCGAGAATTTGTGAAACTGGTTTCCATAGCTGCGCTTGTGGCATTCCCCATTGCATGGTTTGCTATGCACAAGTGGCTTCAGGATTTTGCGTATCGGGTAAATATCAATTGGCTTGTTTTCCTTGCCGCAGCACTTATTGCTCTTTTTATTGCACTTATCACAGTAAGTTTTCAGGCAATCAAAGCAGCGATCGCCAATCCAGTAAAAGCACTTCGAAGTGAATAGAGCCTAACGTCGTTGAAAAAAACTTTCTTGAATCACGGAGACATTAAGCACATAAAGTTACACTGAGGGCTTTCTTCTTAATGGTTGAAACGCCCTTGTTAACGAAATCTGTCTAGGTACTAGGTACTCGGTACTTTAATTCTTTCAATCAATCTTCCTTAACGAGATACATAATAACGGTTTCCCATTGATTGGGGTCTTTTACAATATTGGGATCGGATAGATAATGTTCCGTGCGCGTGCCTAAAAGTTGTCCATTGGTATCTTTTGCTGATGTCGGTTTGTTTCCGGTTTTATTGCTCCATTCTTCCAATTTCATATGCGCATCTCTTAGTCCGGTGTAATTACCCGTATACAACACCGTTACATAATTTCCCGCGGGGAAGTTGCCGCAAATAACTTCTGCATCACTCTGCACAGGATGAGCAACGGGAAAGCCAACATCTACTCCAAGGGTATCGCCATGCATACTGATGTATCTAAAAAATGGTGCTCCTGTTGGATGTAATCCCTGTCTTTGCAGCCAGCTGTATACCATGCCGATTTGTTGCGGAAGTTTACTGGGAATTTCTGGCATCGTCACAGTGCTGCGCATGGCTACATAGTTGAGCTTGTCGCGGTGTTCAATTTTTGGTTCCGATAACATTTTGTTTGGCTTTAGTTCGATTATTCTAAAACTGTACAGTAAAACCCCTGTTCATTAACCAAATGCACTACTTTATAGGTAATGAGGTCATCTCCTTCAAGCCTCAAAATGCGATCGCAATCTGTAAGGTCGAAATTGATTCTTGCTTCCGGAAAATGGCCCTTTAGCAGGGTAATGATAAACGATGCCTGTACTTTTTCTTCAACATTCGTTTTGAATACTTCAACCATTGGTTTCGAATTTGGTTAATAATATTCTTCAGGGCAAAGAATTGTATGCCGCCGGGAACTTCGGTTGATGGTAAGAGTTAGTCATGGCAGGGCCTGCCTGGATTTAGTTGGATTCGGCGAGTGTTTTGAGTTTATTGAGTCCTGATCCAAATTCATCATTCATAGCTTTATCCATATTCATAAACATTTTCATCACTCCGTTCAGTGGATATGGATATTTTGAATCAAAACCCCAGGTGACTTTTGTTGCATTATTTTCGCCATCCAGTGTAATAAACGCATCCGCCTGTGCATCGAATGGTTTTAAAAAATGTAAATGGGTATCTATTCTGTGAGGTGGGTCTGATTTAGTAAGGGTCTGTGATCCGCTTCCAACATCTTTATTTCCTACCCATGAATAAGTAGAACCTACGGCACCATCCTGACCGTCGTAGCTTAATTGAATATTGGGATCTTTATCTTTCCATGGGCTCCATTTATCCATTTGTTTGAAATCACTAACATATCCCCAAACTTTTTCCTGAGGTGCGTTGGTGGTTATTTCTTTTTGAAAATGATAAGATCTGGAAATAAACAGTCCGGCTATCAATACGAAAGCAATAATTGCTAACAATAATAAGCCAACAACCTTTAAAACTTTTTTCATATTAGTTGGTTTGATGTTTTATAAATTATAGAACCCCTTTCATCTAATTTACAAATTGAATTTGTGATTCTATAACACAATGTCCTGTGTTTCAACTTTGAATTGGATTGCTTGTGTTATTGAAATCAGCCAGACAAAGCTAATTTCCAGGTTGGAATATTTGAGGGGGTTGGAACGTCATTCCGGGGAGGGAATTGCGACAAATACCTGCAAACATAGATTCGGCCAAAAATCACACCAGAAACAGAAGCTTATATAATTATGCCTTCGCCAATTGAGCCGAAAGCTTGCGCTTATACGTTGCCGCTAGTACAAATGCCGCACCACTAAAAGCAAGCGCTTCAAATACGCTGGTGATTTCGTTTCCTTTGGCGCCATTGGGATCTGCAATTCCTCTCGGGATGTGTAGAATGAGAAACCAAATGAATAACATCAATCCCAATAAAATATTAACTCTCACCATTTGGAAATTGAGGAAGATAGCAAGACCGGCTCCAATTAAGGCTATAGCTCCCAGGTAAGTCCAGAATACATGGCCCGGTAGCCAGTCCGGAACCAGGGTTGCAACAAAATCTGTGTATACAAAATGATCGATGCCAAATATAATGAGCATGGTTGCAAAAAAGTATTTACCGAATGGAGCAATGTTTTCGAGAAATTTAAGGAGTGGACTGCTTGTTGTTTTATTTTTCTCCCAGGGATACATTGAAATGATAAAAGCCTGACCGGCCATTGCAAATTCTTTGAGAGGATCGGTCCATACGCCAAAATGTTTTGGTGAATTTGGACTTGTAAATAATGTGAACACGAGTTGAAATGCAATCGAAAGAAATAAAAATATTCCTCCCAATATCAATGAAACGTTTTTTGTGTTTTTGCCAAGCACTAATAACAATCCGCACAAACCAAAGATCACTCCAAATACCCATGCTGCAGGAGCGGAACTTTGCCATCCTTCTGGCCAGGGAGGAAGAATTACAGGTCTGAATTCAGAATACATGAAATGCTGGATGGCAATTCCAATCAATCCAATTCCAAAAAATATTCTTCCGGCTTTTGCGAGTTGTTCCATGTGAAAGTTTTCTGGTGGTTAGAATAGTTTTCAAAATATGAAATCCTTGTTTCAATTGCAAGGAAATAAATGGACTGAATGTGGCGGCCCTGCCTCAGGAAAATTATGTAAATTTCAGTTCTCTTCAGTATTGGGGTAGTTACGCTTCAAGAATGACTCCCTGATTTTCGAAAAGCACAGGCGAACCCGCAAAATGTAAATCAGTTTCTTCATGAAAAAGGCAGCACTATTTTGGGTGTGTGTGTTTGCATTTGCCCGACTATTTGCGCAGGCGACTCCTTTTAAAAAATCTGTTTTGGATTCATTAAAGGCAAATGAATTCAATGGATCTTTTTCTTATCTAATTAACCTGGGGCAGGACGGGACTTCTACTCTAACAACTGCATTGGATTTTGGTGTAATGTATTCTACTAAAAGGTCAAATTACGAATTGGTCGGAAGCAGCTTTTTTAGCCATTTCGAATCCACGTCAACGGCTAACCGATTTTACACGATGCTTCGGGGAAGTTTGTTAAGTCATAAGGTAGAAGATGGCAAGTTGATAGAAAAACGGTTTTATCCTGAGCCTTTTATTATGTACTCATATGATGCTAACAGGGCAATCAATTATAGATGGCAATTCGGGGCAAATGGAGTGTACGAATTTAAGCCAGGTAAATTTTTTAGAATGAAAGTGGGTGCGGGGCTTCTTTATGAAGTCGAGAACTGGCAAATGGTTAAGAAGGAAAATGTGCACCTGATTGATACTTTGTCGGACGCTGAACAAAAATATTTATTTGATACCATCGGCATAAATACTAAAGGCCAATTGTACAGGAACAATATTCGTTTAAACTTATACACTAATTTTATTTGTCAGTTTACCAGAGCAATAAATTTAAGTGCGTATGTTGGCATTCAGCAGCCCTTCGTACCACCTTACCACGACTTACCTCCAAATTCACTCTTCCCTGTTGTAACAAAAAGATACCCAAGACTTACAATTGATACTCATCTCACCTTTCAAATCTGGAAGGTGTTGAACCTGGTTACTGATTTTACCATGCAGTATGACAAGGGGCAGATACCACTTTATGTGCCAGGTTTTGTATATGCGTTAACTCAGGGCTTCCAGGTGCAATTCTAATTGAAAAAAAATAATGAATAAATTAAACCTAAACAGTATAGATACACGAAAAATTAAAAACATGAAAGCTTTTACACTTTTTATCATTACAATCTTAGCTTCTATTCTTGTAAATGCACAAGGTACCAATGCATCGAAAGACTATTTTACTGTCGAAAATTATTATAAAGTGAAATGGGGCTTTGCAGATGAGTTTATTGATTTATGGAAAACAAATCATTATCCTTTGCTTAAGAAGGCGATTGAAAAAGGAGATGTTATTAGTGTAATAGCTTCAAAGCCCCGATATCACAGTGGGGAAGATACTCGTTGGGATTTCAGGGTTACGCTGGTTTTTAAAAATGCGGCGGCTGCTTTTGATCCGAATTTGACAACACCCTATGTTGCTCAATTATATCCCGATCAGGAAGCGCATAAGAAAGCGGAACAGCATCGGTTTGAATTATTATTGGCTCATTGGGATATCGAAGTCGCAGAGGAACTTCTGAAATAGTACCTAGTACCAAGTACCTAGTACCAAGACAAATCTCCTTTTTCATAATCTAATCTGTGCTTCTTTGAGGCGAAGATTATCTGCCCCTGGCGGATGATTAAAAAAATAGATTTTGTTTGATGATGGATAGATGCTATTGAGCAAAAACCAAAGTGAGGACGGCTCTCAGGCCCCAATCAGGGCGCGAAGCAGAAGGACCCGTGAAGGGAATTCGTGGTCCGACAAAGAGAGAAACAATCTGGCTACCCAATTTTGTGACGCCGGATATTGTTGGATTGATAAAACCGAGTGTAGTACTTGCTTCCCAGTTTTGGGTAATCTCCGCATTAAGACCCAGGCCCGCACCACTTTTGAAATTTTTTGCGAAAAATGGTTGGAGGAACAATTGATTTACATCTGGGTGGTTTTCGCTACCGGCAAATGACCAAATTTGATTTGCCAGAAAACCGTAAGTGAGCCCGTTTGATTGGCGCAGCACAAGTGCTGTTGGACCAACACCCCATTTTTTTGTAGACAGATAATCACTGGTACCAATTGGAACTAAAAACGCAGGGCCGGCACCCCAAATGATTCCCCCCGGTTTTGGTTTCGGAGAGAAAAATCCTGATATAGTTGCGTCGCTTAATCCAAACTGACTGGTATTTTCTCCTGTAATGTCTCTTTGATCAATTATGGGAATGATATAGCGCGTAATGAGGTTCCAGTTCTCAGAGAGCTTGATTGGAATTACGGGCTGGAAGTTTAGCGTGTATTTGGAACCGTTATGTGAGCCAATTCCATAATCAATATTGTTCTGAAAGGGGACACTGATCATGCTGGCCACAGGGTTGGATAATTTATCTGCAACCTCCTGGGGGTTTGCGCCCCCAGAAGGTTTTTGAGAATAGCTTTGATTACCTAACAAAATCCCCAGCGCGACAATCAAAAATATTCTCATTGCAGATATAAATAGTTTTTATTACATGCGAAGTCATGCGTCTTTGCGTCCCCGATATTTATCGGGGCTTTGCGTCTTTGCGCGAAATATTATTTAGAAGACTGAACGCTTTCCCAAATTTTTTCCCAGTCTGGGTTCAGAATGATTTCAGTTCTCCTGTTTTTTGCACGGCCTGCTTCTGATGCATTATCTTCAACCGGATTGTATTTGCCTTTACCGGCAGCGGTGAGACGTGTGGCATCTACTTTGTATTTGTCGGAAAGTATTCTTACAACTTCGTTGGCTCTTTCTGTACTGAGTGTCCAGTTGTCCCAAATGTTTTTGTATTTCTTATCGTCAGTATTGCCTTGTACAACAACCTTAAGTTTTGGATAATCATTTAATGCAGATGCCAGCGCGCCCAGGGCCTTCTTGCCTTCTTTGTTTACTGACCAGCTACCTGTTTTGTAGAGCAGATTGTCGGCCATATCAACGTAAATGATACCATCTTTAGTAACAACGTCTACGCCCTTGCTCTTGAAATCGGCAACTGCTTCTTCAATTTTTTTGGCTACTTCCTGCAGGTTATCATATTCTGCCTGCATTTTTCCTCTGGCTGCTTCCAGTTTTTGTTTTGTGGCTTCGCAATCCTGTTTGTATGCTGCCAGGTCTTTTGAAGCCTTGTCTGCGTTAGCTTTTGAATCATCAAGCTCCTTTTGCAGACCATTCACTTTTGCAGTAAGATCTGAATTCGCTGTCCTTAATGAATCGGATTGTGCGACGGCCGATTTGTATTTCTTAGAGGACACGCACGAAGTAAAAGATGCTACGCAAAGCAGGGTGATGGTTGATGCGAGAGCTAATTTCTGTAACATGATATTAGTTTTAAAGTGACAAATGGATTTATTCTCCAGGGGCATAAATCGATTTGAGTGCTTCTAACTTTAAGACACTTCAAATCAATGATTCCGCCAGTACTTGGAAGAATTTATTGGCAAATGCTCAAAATTCAGACCATTTAATGGATTTTGCCCCAGATAATTGGAGGAAGATAGTTCTTTTCAGTTTTATAGATTAATTTCAGGGGGTGAAATTGATTTCCTTCATACTGATTGCAATATTTACATTGTTTTTTGCCGAATCGCTGACAGTGGCAGCATTTTGCGGACAGGAAATTAAGCCAGTGAAGGTTTGTAAGGCTAAAGGTTCCTGTGCCACCTGCAACAAAAGTTCAGAAAAGAATATTCCGGGTAAAAAGCATAGTGATTCCCGTTCCTGCACCGATGCCCAGTGTGTCTATTGTCCTTTGTGCTCAGTCCTGATCCAGGAGCCACAGAGTGAATTACAGGCCCCGATTATTAATGCCGCTTCGGGCTATGCCTCTTTAGAAATAAAATTCCATTCCATATTTGCAAATGAGCAATGGAAGCCGCCAAATTTTTCCCTCGCATAATATTGACGGAGACAAAATTTTGATCAATTAATAATATTGTATGAAAAAGATAATGCAAATAGCATTGGTTAGTGTATTTGCTATGAGTACCGTTGCATATGCCGGAAATGATAAAGTGAAAAGCAAAAAGCAAAAGCAAACCAGTGTCCAGCAGTTTGGCAAAGGATCGTGTAAGGAAGCCTGTGAAAAAGCAGGTAAGCCTTGCACTAATTTGCCCTGCTGCAAATAAAATTGCGATGATTTTCGCGATATGGCCCCGTCACTAGACGGGGTTTTTTTGTTTTGGTTTGTAAAAGATATCGAGTACCCAAATAATTTTCGAAAGACCTCACGCCCGCCTGAACGAGTCATTCGGGCAGGCCGAGCCGCCAAGCCTCCTTCGGAGGTCGCAAAGTGGAAAAAATATTTCTCGCGGAGCCGCTGAATACGCAGAGCTCGCGGGAATCCATTTTCCCACCCAATGAATTTTTGTGTATTTGTCTAGGTACTAAGTACTAAGTACTAAATACTAAGTACTTTAATCTTTCACTTCCCGGGCCTCTCTTAGTGCATCCTTTCTCGTTAGTTCCGTGATTTTTCTTTCAAGATTTTTGATTTTAGAATAGAGTGCCAGCAAAGCAAAACAAAATCCCAGGATGCATAAATAAAAAATCAGGTCGGCCCCTCTTCCGACACCTAAAATGTGGGCCAGTCGATTAGTGATGTTGGGGAATAGTACGAAGGTTAGTCCTATTACCGTGATGATTGCTATAACAAAAAGGTCCCTGCCCGTATTCCTAAACCACCTGAAATAGGAAACTGCCAGCACAATGATTCCTATAATAAGTATAACCTGGATGAGGTTCATTTGGTGATTTTTTTAAAAAGTAGATTGAAAATAATGTGTACTCCGCCAAGGAGGCCCTGACCTTTTTGCATCGTATAATTGGTGTAACTAACTCTCACGGCTACCTCTTTAATTCTGAGATTTGATCTTTTGGCCTGGGAAATTAATTCTGTTGCATGAGCCATTCTGTTTTCTGATAACTGAATGCTATGAAGTGCTTTTTTATTTAGCGCACGCAGACCATTATGCGCATCAGTTAATTTAATACCAGTGAAAATCGATTCAATAAAAGTTGCCATTCGAAGAATTTGTTTTCTGAAAAAAGGAACTGCATTTTTAGAATTCAAAAATCGGGATCCAATGGCGAGGTCGCATTCTCCATCTAGTACAGGCTTTAATAAATTTTCAACGTCGTCCGCATAATGCTGACCGTCGGCATCAAAATGAATTACAATCTCGGCATCCTTTATTTTTGCCCAATCCATTCCGGTTTGCAATGCGGCACCCTGACCGAGATTTATGGAATGATTAATTATTGTTATTGGGAAATGTTCGAGAATTTTTGCAGTATCATCTTCAGAGCCATCATTAACAACAACAATGTGGTAGCCAGACTTTATCACTTCAGCTAATACCTTTTCCAGTACACTCGCTTCATTAAAAGCCGGCAGAATCAGGTATATGTTTTTTGAATTCACTTCTGATTATTAGTCTCCGGTTCGTTGATGTAAAAATAATTATCATCAATAACTTTTGCCAACCTGGTATTTTCTTGCTTGATGAAATTTTCAAAATAGACCAATTCCTTTTTATCGATAATTGCCAAAAGTATTGCCGGACTGGATGTTTTAATTTCCTGGTTGTTGATTTCTTCGAATTCAAAAAGACCGGATCCCCCTTCAAAGATACTGTAGGCAGAATAGGCGGAGGCTGCGCTCGTTACAACAACATGCTTATTGCTGTTCTTAATTAAGGATTGGATAAAAAGCCTCGCATCTTTAAGGGATGAAGATTGCTTGAGTTTGTTTACGAAAGAAATCTTTGAGACGTACCAAATTCCGTGGATGATGCCTAAGCAAAGCAGACCAAGAAAAATCATTTTGCATAACTTTAAAAAGTTGCCTTTGAATAAAAAATTTGCACATAAAATGATTGTACAGTAAGTGTATAGTGAGATAAAGGCAAAATACCTGCCATCGGCAATATAGGTCCAATAACTGTCAATTGGGGGTGGAATATGTCCATCTTTTTTTAGAGATAAATAAAGCAATATGACTAGTGTAGAAATAGAAATTCCTCCACCAAGTAGAATAAAAATTTTTTGAGCTTCTCTGGAAATAAATTGGGTTCTGAGAATAAAATAGCAAATCGCGATCGCTCCCGTAATTTGAAGGGGCAAGCAGAGAAGCGTAATCAAATTCGCGCCTGTTCCATAATTCATCGACGTATGCATACTGATCTGGGTTAAGATCAAATCAACATTCACAAATGCATCTGCCATAAATGGATAACAGTGCAATAAATTTTCAGGGTACCATGATCGAGTAGATATTATATTATGAGAAAAGTTCCCTGATAAATTTTGATGAGAGGCAAGCATTTTAAACACCCAGACGAATCCATCATGAAATAATATCATCCCGGCAAATACAATCGTCAATGATATCAGTCCGATTTTGAGCGTATTTCGATTTTTTAATTTGATGCCATTCCAAAATAGAAAAACCGGAATTATTAGAGAGGCGGGGATGTTGAGATATCGTAGTTGTTCAAGTATAAAAAGTGTAATGCCAATATAAATACCAAATTTCCAGGCTCGATCATTCTTTTGAATACTTGTTATCGTAAGGTATATGGCGACGATACAAAAAGTGAGCGATAAGAAATCTGTCGGACCATTTCTTGTGATATAGACCGGAATATTTAATCCCCAGAAAAGTATACTAAAATTCACCAACCATATCGGAAATCGAATCCGGATCAGAAGTTTCCGAAGGAAAAACAAAAAGAAAAAAGCTGTAACCAAATCAAGCCCAAGACTGGTCAAATCAAGATTCCTGACCAGGGCATAAAATGGTGCAATTAAGTAAGAATACCCTCCGGGAAATGCATACAGTGGTACATAGATTTCCCTGCTTATATCTGATGCGTGAACGGTGTTTATTGTCAGTCCATTTCCATTCACTATATTTTTTGCGGCGAGAAGTTGTAATGATTTATCATTACCGATTTTAAAATTGTAAATCAAAATGCACCATTTTCCCACCAGGGCGATTGCAAATGTGCAGATGGATGCAATTTTCCGGGAGCATATAGATTTGAAAGTTTCGATCATCCAAAAGGGTATGAACAACCATTTTCGAGGTTGTAGGTTGAAGATAGCAAAGCAGATTGAAAGTTTAGGGAGTTTCACAGAGCATCTCCATGTAACTCAGTGCTCACAGTCTCTCCGTGGTAAAACTCCTACTTTTTAATCAACGTCGAATATTAAATGCTTGCGTAAAAGGATTAAGATTTCGAAATGCGGTTTTCACCACAGTGACCTCCGCCGGCTGACGGATAAACTTCGTTCATGGAGAATCACT
>PSRI01000132.1 GCA_003175935.1 Bacteroidota bacterium | reverse complement strand
GAGCTCCCCACCAGTGGAGCGAGTGGATCCGGATTGCTACCAACGAATATAATTTTGAGAGCTTAATATCCTTATTTTTAAACCCGCACAATTCGCGAATGAATTGGTCGCTTTACAATTAACATAACACTAGTACTACTTAAGGATTTTCAAAATCGAAAAGAGTTGCCGTAAAAACAGCATCTTCCCTCCTTTTAAAAATAACATTCCAGTTTCCTACATAACGAATGAGTGTTGGAACCAGGTAATTTTCAAACCTGGACATTGAAACCTCCATATTTACATTGAAGTCGTACAGGAAAGCGTGATAGCTCATGGAATAATTCCTGGCAATTACCTCAAAAGTTTTTTGATTGAACCAGGTTGTCATTTCATCAATCACAATTTTATCTTTTTGTCCGGAACTTAAATCAGCTTTTGCTTTTATTCTGAATACATAGCAAGACTCACCAGCTTTAAGTTCTTCATCAATATCATAATCATAGAGGTCCGACATATCGGCGTCGAAAATGGCCAGTTTATTGCCAATAAAAGGTAGTCCGGGAATGGATTTGCCGGGATTGAAGAAAAGCATTTTGAGCTGTTCTTTATGTTTCGCCATCCCAGATTTACTACTGACATCCAGTTCGGCACCTTTTACAATATTTGTTTCTCCACACACAGTGTCGTAAGCAAAAAACAAACTGGCGTAAAGTGAAGCCGTATAATAATTGAATTTTCTTTCTTTGTCATAAATATCACCTGTGGTACTTTCTTCCAGAACGGTAGTATGGCGACAGCCCCTGGCAACTTCCTGCTTGGTGCGACTATTAAGAGATGCCTTTACATTTTTTTTCTTGTCTAATATTCTGATGTCATTAAGGGAAGTGAATTTTAAAATGCGGAGATTCTTAAACGCCTTGTAAAAACTGGTATCGTTTTTTACTCTTTCAATGAAGGAAGGCACATTGATGTTGGTATTGACAACTACTTCCGAAAGTGTGATAATTTTTTTGTCAACGATTACCGTATCCCTCGGAGTAGTTTGGGAAAATGACAACAGGCTGAGATGCAAAAAGAGCGCGATCAGGCCTGTGCAATTTGATTTCTTAATTAAGCTATATAAGTAGGCAATCAAAATTATAGATTTACCATGATGCCAGGCAGCATTTAGTTGATAGCGCGATTGATTATTTAGGGAACGACATTTTGTAATCTACATTCACTTTGCCTTTCGATATATCGTCCAACTTTCCTTTGAGCAACTTTCTTTTTAGTGGTTTCATATAGTCAATGAAAAGCTTCCCTTCAATGTGATCGTATTCGTGAAGGATTACTCTTGCTGTTATTCCATTGAATGTTTTGATGTGATGTTCAAAATTCTCATCATCGAATTCCAGAGTCACTTCCTGCTTGCGAAAGATGTCTTCCCGGATCTTTGGTATGCTAAGGCAACCTTCGTTATAGGACCATTCATCTCCATCGTCCGATACAATATGTGCATTTATAAAAACCTGTTTGGTACCGGGCTCGTCGGGGTATTTGCCTTTGTCTTCTTCATCAAGATTTGCAAAAATCTGGCTGCTGTCCACGATAAAAAGTCGTATATCGCGATTTACCTGGGGAGCAGCGAGACCAACTCCGTTTGATGCATACATGGTTTCCCACATATCCTCAAGCAGTTTGTCCAGCTGCGGATATTCGGCATCGATATCTTTACAAACAGTCCTTAAAATCGGAGTTCCGTATGCAACAATTGGAAGAATCATTTCTAGTTTATTATCATTTTTTAAGACTTCACGCAAAGCCGCAAAGTGTGCAAAGATCGCAAAGATTAGACAAAAGTACCAAGTACCTAGTACCCAGATAGATTAAATTAGATATAGGATACCTGATTATTTTTTTCTATCCAATATCATATATCCCAATATTGAACTCTCAACTCTGAACTTTCAACAAACCTTCAACTTTCCTGCCTGTCGGTCTTGCTTCGCTGGAGCTTCGCGAAGGCGAGCAGGCAGGCAACTTTCAACCTTCAATTATTTGTTTGCTATATACTCCTGAAGCATGATTGTTGCTGCAATTTCATCAACAAGTGCTTTGTTGCGCCGATCTTTTTTCTTCATTCCCATTTCAATCATAGCTTTTGATGCCATTTTCGAAGTATAGCGCTCGTCAACGAATTTCAGGGGAATGGATGGCAATTCCTTTTTTATTTTCTCAGAAATTTTATTAACCAGGTGCGTTGCATGAGTATCGGAGTCATCAAGATTTTTAGGTTCGCCAAGTATGATCAACTCAACCTCTTCATTGCTGGTGTATTCTTTAAGAAATTTTATCAGATCCGGTGAGTTTAAGGTAGTTAAACCCGAAGCAATAATTTGTAAAGGATCAGTTACGGCAATCCCTGTGCGCTTAAGTCCGTAATCAATTGCCATTATTCTCGCCATGTTTACAATTTTCAATTCGAAAATGGAATTTTTCCAAGGAAGAGATCTAATAATACAAAACAGGCGAATACTACACTTGCTATTCCATTTGCAGTCATAAATGCCAGATTTACTCTTTTTAAATCGTGAGGCTTCACAATAGAATGTTGGTAAATTAGCATCCCTACAAATACCATCATACCGATCCAGTACCATACATGAAACGCCCCGTAAAATCCTGCAACCACAACTACAGAAGCACATAATAGATGTAAAATCTCAGATACACGAAGGGCGTTTACCTTGCCCAGAGCGGCAGGAATGGAATATAGTTTTTGTGACTGGTCAAATTCTTCGTCCTGTAATGCATAAATGATATCGAAACCGCTTACCCAGAACAACACAGTCAGCGAAAATAATACAGGAAGCAAATTGAATCTGCCAACCACAGCAATATAAGCACCTATCGGAGCCAGACTTAATCCTAATCCCAGCACCAAATGGCAAAGAGGGGTAAATCTTTTCGTATAACTGTAAAATAGAATCACAAAGAGCGCGACAGGCGAAAGAAAAAAGCAAAGGTTGTTTAAAGCCCAGCTGCAAATCACAAATAGTGATGAGCAAATAATGGTAAAAACGAGCGCCTGATTCGCACTTATAATTCCGCGTGGAATTTCACGTATTGCTGTTCTCGGATTGCGGGCGTCAAAATTCCTGTCAAGGTAACGATTGAAAGCCATCGCCGCACTCCGGGCAAACACCATGCACAGGACAACAAAAATGAATTTATAACCATATCGCAAATACCAGGGGGAGCTGGCTTCAATTGCATTTACGCCAAGAAAAAAACCAATCATTGCAAAGGGCATTGCGAAGATAGTGTGACTGAATTTTACTAGACTTAAATAGTTTTTTACCGTATTGATCATGCGGATATTATCTGGATGATTGATCTAATTTAGTGTATTGGTGAAAAAAATGCCATAAAACAATTCCTGCAGCAACAGAAATATTCAGTGAATGCTTCATGCCTGCCTGGGGAATTTCTATCGACCCGGAACAGCTATTCATCACGGCCTGATCAACCCCACTCACTTCATTACCAAAAACAAGTGCTATTTTTGCGCCAATATTTGTCAGGTATGCCTGACCGTTATTACCCGTTTCCTGAGCTTTGCCCATGGTGACCCCTGATAAATCCAGGCTTCCCACCGCTTGTTCTATTGCCCAAATTTCATATCCGGCATTTTTCAGTTCTTCTACTGCCCTTAATGTAGACTCAAAATACTTCCAGCTCACTGTTTCAGTTGCTCCCAGTGCAGTTTTTTGAATATCCCGGTGTGGAGGCTTGGGAGTATACCCACAGAGGTATAATCCCTCCAAAAGGAATGCGTCGGCTGTACGAAATACGCTCCCTACATTGTGCATACTTCGCACATTGTCCAGTACAACTATTATTGGTATTTTTTGAGAAGATCGAAACTCGTCAACCGACTTGCGATTAAGTTCTTCCATTGCCAGTTTGCGCATGGTGCAAAGGTAAAGTCTAAACTAAAAAGTTTCGAAGAAGTCATATTATTCAACATATAATGCGATAAGCTTATCTGTAACCCTAGTTTAAAAAGGTGGGAAACATGCTGTTCATTAAGTATCCACATTAGGGAATTCCCCTGATTTTTGAGTTTACACTTTCTTATTTTTGTCGGCCTGCCACAGTTAATGGTTTTCGAGGCAATTAAATTGAATATGTCGAAAGTAAGTACAGATACACCCCTGATGCAGCAGCACCGTGCCGTGAAACAGAAATATCCGGATGCCATATTACTGTTCCGGGTAGGCGATTTTTACGAAACTTTCGGTGAAGATGCCATCATATCTTCCAGGGTCCTCGGAATAACACTTACAAAAAGAAATAATGGGGCCGCTGCATCTTCCGATCTGGCAGGATTCCCGCATCATGCCCTTGACACCTATTTGCACAAACTGGTGAAGGCAGGATACCGCGTTGCTATTTGCGATCAGCTTGAAGATCCTAAAATGGCAAAAGGGATAGTGAAACGTGGAGTAACAGAAATGGTTACCCCCGGGGTTGCAACTAATGATAAATTGCTTGAGATTAACAGCAATAATTTTCTGGCTGGAATTCATTTTGGTGAAAAAACCAGCGGCATTGCATTTCTTGACATATCGACCGGAGAATTTTTCGTGGCCGAAGGTGATACCGAATATATTGATCGGCTGATACAAAGTTTGAAACCCGCCGAAATCATTTTCCAGAGAAATTTTCAAAAACATTTTAAAGAAATCTTCGGTAATCGCTTTTACACTTACAGCCTGGAGAGCTGGCTCTTTGATGAGCCATATGCAACAGAACTTCTCCTCAAACATTTCGGAACAATGTCACTGAAAGGTTTTGGTATCGAAGACCTGCACGCCGGAATAATTGCAGCTGGAGCAATCCTGCATTATTTAAAAGATACTGAGCATCCAAACCTGCAGCACATCACTTCGATTCAAAGAATCGATCGAGATGAACATTTGTGGATGGACAGGTTCACAATCAGAAACCTGGAATTACTTGGAAATCCCCTGGAAAATAGTTTGAGCTTATTGAAAGTCCTGGATAATACTGTTTCGCCTATGGGTGGCCGTTTGCTGAAACGATGGATGTTATTGCCGCTATGTGAAATAATGAAGATTAATGAAAGGTTGGATCTGGTAGAATTTTTCATAAAACAGGTTGACCTCCGATCGGCCCTCTCATCGCACATAAAACAATGTGGAGATATTGAACGCCTCGTTAGCAAGATTCCATTGAAAAAAATCAATCCGCGCGAGGTTCGACAAATTGCCAGAGCACTGGTTCATATTGATGAAATCAGAAAGCTTTGTCTGAATTCCGAAAACGATTATTTGCGTCGTCTTGCAGATGCCCTGAATCCCTGTCAAATTATTCTCGAAAAAATTCAAAGCGAAATCATAGAGAATCCTCCTGCACTAACAAACAAAGGCGGAATGATTGCAAAGGGTGTGCATACAGAGCTGGACGAACTTCGGCAGATCGCATCCGGAGGCAAAGAATACTTGCTGCAACTCCAGCAAAATGAAATTCTGGCCACAGGGATTTCATCACTGCGCATAGGATTCAACAATGTTTTTGGTTATTATCTCGAAGTAACCAATTCACACAAAAATAAAGTACCAGGCGACTGGATCCGGAAGCAGACGCTTGCAAATGCAGAGAGATACATTACACCGGAACTAAAACACTACGAAGAAAGGATCACCGGAGCAGAAGAAAAAACTATCCAGATTGAAATTGAACTGTACGAAAAACTGTTGCTCGAATTACAGGATTATATTTCTCCTATGCAGGTGAACGGAAATGTCCTGGCAATTATTGATGTATTACTTTGCTTCGCTACTATCGCCATCCAGTACAATTATAAGAAACCACTTCTGCACAACGGGTTGGAATTGGATTTAAAAGCCAGTCGGCATCCTGTTATTGAAAGAAATTTACCTGCAGGTGAATCTTATGTTTCCAACGATATTGTTCTCGACCCGGTATCGCAGCAAATTATCATTCTCACTGGTCCAAACATGAGTGGTAAAAGTGCTTTGCTTCGACAGACGGCACTCATTACACTGATGGCACATATGGGAAGTTTTGTTCCGGTCGACTATGCGAAAATTCCTTTGACAGATAAAATATTTACGCGAGTTGGTGCTTCTGATAATTTAAGCGGCGGAGAATCCACATTTATGGTGGAGATGAATGAAACAGCAAGTATTATCAATAATATTTCTTCAAGGAGTTTGATCTTGCTGGATGAAATTGGAAGGGGAACTTCTACCTACGATGGCATTTCAATCGCATGGAGTATTGTTGAGTTTTTACATCAGTCTCCAAGTTCACCCAAAACACTTTTTGCCACTCATTATCATGAACTAAACGAACTGGAAAATAAATGCGAAAGGGTTCGCAATTATCACATCACAAATAAAGAAGTAGGCAACAAAATTATTTTCCTTAGAAAGCTTGCACCGGGAGGAAGCACTCATAGTTTCGGGATTCATGTAGCTAAAATGGCAGGCATGCCTCCTTCGCTCATTCAGAGGGCCAATGAAATTCTGAAACAACTTGAAGATAGCCGGGAATCTGATGCATCTCCAGAAAAAGAAAAATTCCAGTCAGCACTCAAATCTATGTCTAACCCAAAGCTTCAATTATCCATTTTCGACGAACATTCTGCCACCTTTGATACCATTAGGAAAATGCTTGAAAATATAGATATAAACAGGCTCACTCCGGTTGAAGCGCTTATCAAGCTTAATGAGATAAAATCCCTCCTTAAATAGCCTAAAATCAAAAGTTTATCCCCCATGGCAATAATTTCCTCTTATTGCCCGTTTAAGCATTTACCCCTACCCTGCCTAATCAAATACCCAAACAGATTTAATCCCATGACCAAACCTGCCGTGTTCGTATTGATGCTGAGCTTTAGTACCGTTTTCGCTATTGGGCAGGCCTGTACACCACAGGGGAACCAAAACTCATATGGAACCAATAATGTATGGATCGGGTATGTTTACGATGGTACAAACTTTAATACCTACCTCGGTTATGTAAATGAAGGAACCGCGGCTTCTCCCAATTTCGATGAATCATTCGGTGGCGATGTGGTAAACTACAATACTAACGGATGTAATACCACTACTGAAACTTTTAGTGTTAGATACAAACTAAAGAAAAATTTCACCAACGCTTCGTATGATATCACCGTTGGTGGTGATGATGGTTATCGATTAAGTGTTGATGGGGGAACTACCTGGGTTATCAACAATTGGGGTGATCATGCCTATACAACAACAACTGTTACAGTGTCGCTGAATGGTAATACAAACCTCGTGCTTGAATATTATGAAAATACGGGACAAAATCGGGTTTCATTTAACATAGCAACGGCGTGCCTGGGCACAGAAAATCAAAATACCAGCGGCACAAATAATGTTTGGAAGGGGTATGTTTACACGGGAACAAATTTTGGCTTCTACAAAGGACTCGTAACAGAAGGCAGCGCCGCATCTCCCAATTTTGATGAGTCATTTGGAGGCGATGTAGTTTCCTATACAACAAGTGCCTGCACCATTACTACAGAAAATTTTAGTGTTCGATATCGTTTACAAAAGAATTTTGCAAGCGCTACTTATATTTTTACAGTTGGAGGTGATGATGGATATAGACTGAGTTTAGATGGAGGAACTACATGGGTAATCAATAAATGGAATGATCAATCCTATAATACAACTTCATATTCAGTCGCCCTGAATGGCAACATCAATATGGTGCTTGAGTATTATGAGAATGCAGGGGGAAATCGGGTAAGCTTTGCAGTAGCCAATGCAACGTTGCCTGTGAAACTGTCCAGTTTTTCTGCATCTCTCCAGGCGCAGACAGTAACACTAAACTGGACAACCTCTGCTGAACAGAATACAGATTATTTTGAAGTTCAAAGAAGTGATAATGGGAGAGACTACGCGAACATCGGAAAAATAAAATCAAAAGCATTTAATGGAAATAGCATCCTGCCTCTCTTCTATTCATATATTGACCCAACCCCACTAATTTCTCAAAGTTTCTACAGGTTAATTGTTCACGACCTTGATGGGACCCTCAGCTATTCCAACATCGTTAATATCAACTCCAATCCTTCCCCCGGAAGCTTTAAGATCTATCCAACGATTGTTGATAACAAGACCATATTTGTAGAATCTGGGGCTGAAATCAAACAATCGCTGTTTATTATTTTTGACATGAATGGAAGGAAACTCCAGGAGAAATCTTTGGGAAATCTTCAAAAGGGTCAAAAATTATCGATCAGTATTGACAACGATGTATTGGCAGGCGGAACTTACATTGTAACATTATTAGGCGCAAGAGATCTCATGGCAAAGCAACTGGTATTTATTCGGTAAGACTACTCACATATAGCTCAGCCACCATTTCTTTCGACTACTTTTCACCCTGTCGAACCATTTACAGGGATAATACATAATTAAGATAACAGCAATCCAAACTGCATAAACCACAGGAAGATTATATCCGTAACCCGGAGGAATAAAATTGAAAATAATTCCTGGTGTTACAATTTGATCTACTCCGTAACCTGCTCCAAAAAAGAAAATCACGTTAATCAAATGAATCAGGAAGAAATGACACACGTAATAGAAGAATGGAACCCTACCATATACCTGGCAAAATGAGGTAAACCGATTCCTGTATCCTTCAATTAAAGCCAGGAATAAGATTGATGGCCCCAGTGTCATGCAAATAAATGAAAGCGAAGGTGGATATTTGTTAACATTCAAAAATGACAGGAACGTATAAACGCTACCACGATGCTGTACTTCCCACGGAATACGATCCCCATAAACATTGGTCCATCGCAGAATTACAAATAATACAATTAAACCGAGGCCTATTCTAAGGAATGTTTTCTTTCTTCTGGCTGTATCATAATCCTTTCCAAAAAATACTCCGAAGCAATATCCCAAAAGCATGATGCCTGTCCATGCAACGAATGAATAAAATACTCCAATGACATGCGCGCTCCAAAGAGGAATTATTGAGAATGGCCCATGAGTAAAATTCCAGAATGTTCCCAGCGAACCTACATGTGCTCTTTCGGGAAAATCGAGTAAGTTATGTCCGCACACAATTATCAATCCCAAAACCAAAATCAATTTATAAGGTAATCGAACCAAGAGACCCAATATAATCATGCTTATACCAATGGCCCAAATAACCTGCAGAATAAATGTGTGATAGAATGGATCAAATGTGATGAAAAGCGTAATGATACAAAGCTCAACAAATATGAGCCAGATTCCCCTCTTGATTAAGAATGAACTCAATTCTTTTTTGGTTTTTTTCATTCCCATTATATAGGCCGAAGTTCCTGCAAGGAAAAGAAAGGTGGGTGCACAATAATGAGTGATCCATCGCGTAAAAAATAGTTGTGGAGTTGTAGTCGCCAGGTTTGTTGGTACGTCCGTAATTGCTGTAATGTGAAAAAAATCTCTAACGTGGTCCAATGCCATAATGATCATTATGAGTCCACGTAGAATGTCAATCGATTCAAATCTTTGTCTGGATACTATTGCTGCCTGCGACATTGCTGAAAAGGTAAATGGTTTGAACAAGATAATTTTTCACACCCGGGATACAATTCACAAATTTGTTCAAAATTTTAATTCCTTGTATTTGAAATCTTGCTGAATAATAATTTTGCTGTCATTCAGAGCACTGTCCCGCAGGGACATAAGGTTGATAGAAAATAAATTGCCCCGTAGGGCAAAAGGTTTTGGTCGATGATATCAAAAAATGGAAAACGGAAGCGAGAGATAATTAATGGACCTTAGTTCTTCTCTGCATAACTTCCCTCCAGGTAGTAATAATGATTCCCTCTTTTTCAATATAAGATTTCAATTCGGGATTAAGCATGGCCAGGAGATCACCGCGTCTGGTTGGACCGGAATCGGAAATCTGATTAAATGTTTCTGAAGTCCTGGTGCAATGCATGATGACCATGGTTAGTCCCGGCTTCACAGAATGCAGTGCCTCTTCATATTTTTTTGTTTTGAAGTCTCTTAAATTTTCGTCGGTGGCAGGCGTGCCTGCAGGCAGACTCCAGCCATAACTATCATTAAACAAATCATCCAGCACCGGCAGTCCTGCGTTCCATAAAGTTTTTCCAATGGCGCGGGCATTTTGCATATCCATTCCCAGGGCCCTGATTTGAAACGCAATTAAAGTATTGTGTCCACCTGGGAACATAACCGGGATTTTATTTTCCATTCCAACTTTGATATATCGCTGCATAAATGCAGGAGAGGCAAACAGAGTTCCCATATGCGAATCCATATGAGTTGGTTCAAATCCCATGGAACGGGCGCGTTCGAGTTGTGCTCTGATTTCAGATTCAACTTCGTCAGCCGTAGCATGTTTCACTACACTCGCAACATCAGGCCATAAGTCACCTTCTGCATCAACCAGTCCGGGCGTTTTTGATTTTCCACTTAAAGGTCCCCACCGATAATTTTTCCATTCGGATGTAAGCGTAAGATGTAATCCCGCATCAATATTTGGATGATCTTTTAAAAAATGAATAAAGCCAGGAACCCAGGGACAGGGCATCATCACACTGCAGGAGCTTGAAACACCTTGTGTCATTGCTTCAATTCCTCCTGTATTTGAATCATAAGACATGCCCATATCATCAACATGTAAAATCACTACCCTCGCGCCTTTTGGAAAACCTAACCTTTCTGCATATGTGGTGTCTGTTTGGGCAATTGAATTAAGAGTTTGGAAAATAAGTAGAGAAATCGAGCAGGCAAGCAGTATTCTTTTCATCGTGCAGTTTTTATTTTTTATTCTGATAATTTTTCAAATGTTGATTTCATTGCCGGATACAACTCCCTGAAGATTGCAAAATTTTTCCTGTATTTGACATGCTCTTTTGTGTCCGGATAATAAATCTTACCAACGGGGATCTTATCCTCCAATTCTTTCCAATCCTTAACGCTTCCTGTTGCAAAAAAACCAAGCATGGAAGCGCCTATAGCCGAAGCATCTGCTATTTTAGTAACACGAACTTTTTTATTGAAAATATCAGCAAGCATTTGAAGCCATAAATCCGACTGAACAAATCCTCCGCTTGCACAAACTGTTTCTATTTTCCCAATAGTTTCTTCCAACCCAAGAAAAATATCATACAGGGAAAAATTAATGCCTTCAAGAATCGCTCTCATCATGTGTGCCCGTTGATGAACAGCGTTCAAGCCAAAAAATACACCCCTTGCTTCAGCATCCCAAACTGGAGCCCGCTCGCCCTGCAGATAAGGAAGAAAAACAAGTCCACCAGCACCTGGCTCAACTTCCTGCGCCTCTCTCACAAAATTTTCAAAATCGTTTTCAGAGTTCAATTCACGTCCGAGAATATTTTTAGCAAACCATTGCAATACATAACCACCGTTATTAGTCGGTCCACCCGTAACAAATAAATCTTTCGAAAGGGGATAACAAAAGAGTTTTTGCCTGGGGTGAAAAATGGGTTTATTCCCAGATGTTCTAACAGCACCACTTGTGCCAATAGTCAGCGCCGATTTATCGGAAGCAAATACCCCCGTTCCAATATTGGCGAGGCAACCATCACTGGAGCCGATAATAAAGGGTACCGGTTTTTCCATTGACAACATTTTTGCAAATTCGGCGGACATATCCAGTTCTGAATGGGTAGAAGGCACGATTTCGGAAAGATGATCGGTAGTAATGTTTGCAATTTTTAATGCCTCTTTGTTCCAATTGAGAGACTTAATATCCATCATACCTGAAGATGCTGCTATGGAATAATCCACAATAAACTTTCCAAACAGCCTGAAAAAAATATATTCCTTGATCGAAACAAATTTCTTTGCAGATATGAAAATTTCGGGTTGATTTTCCTGCAACCACATAATCTTGCATAAGGGTAATACGGGATGCACAGGAACAGCGGACACTGCATACAATTTATTGGCCATTCCATTTTCCTTCAATTTTTTCGCCTGCTTAATGCTCCTGGTATCACCCCACAGTATCGCATTCGTAATGGGTTCACCTTTCTCATTGAGCACAATCATGCTGTGCATTCCCGCGCTAAAGCATATTCCTTCTATTTGTTCATTCCGAACAGCGACAAAAACGCACTGTAGAAGTTTGATCAGACTATCAAAAATTGCCCGTGGATCCTGTTCAGCAATTTCTGGTGAAGGTTGAATGGTTTTGCAAATAGATTTTTCATCATGCAATACAACTCCATCCCTTGTGTAAGCAATTACTTTAATGTGTGTAGTTCCAATATCAACGCCAATAATTACTGACATAATTCAAATTTCCATTCTAATAGAGAGAGAAAAATATTACTGCAGATTTTTGAAGCATAAATATTACACATTCCTGCCGAAACTAAAAAATTCAATCAGGTATAATGAGGAAAATCTTACATTTACGCCTCACAATTTATCCTAAATAATTACTGACGCTATGGGGGAATTACAGATCAAAAAACAGCCCACCCGTTACGATGCAATCATTGTTGGTTCCGGAGCTGGTGGTGGTATGGCCGCTTATACATTATCTAAAGCAGGACTTAAAGTTTGTCTGCTTGAAGCAGGCCCGATGTACGATCCAAAGAAAGACATTACCCAATTTAAATGGCCCTACGAATCAGTAAGACGTGGTGCCAGTACAAAAACGAGGCCCTTTGGTGATTTCGATGCATGCCTTGGAGGTTGGGAAATTGATGGTGAGCCCTACACTCATGCGGAGGGCGACCAGTGGATGTGGTGGAGGGCCAGAATGTTGGGGGGGAGAACCAATCATTGGGGAAGAATTTCTTTGAGATTCGGCCCGCATGATTTCAAGCGATATAGTATCGACGGACTTGGTGATAACTGGCCGATTGGCTATGAAGATATCAAACCCTACTATGATAAACTCGATCAGTTAGTGGGTGTGTTCGGAACAAACGAAGGCCTGGAAAATGATCCCGACGGATTTTTTCTTCCTCCTCCAAAACCCAGGCTGCATGAATTGTTCATAAAGGAAGCTGCAACCAAAACAAATGTGAGAGTGATTCCTGGTCGCCTTTCCATGCTTACCAAACCAATTAATAGTGAAAGAGGCGCCTGCGTGTATTGCGGTCAGTGTAACCGTGCCTGTCAGTTTTATGCAGATTTTTCTTCTTCGTCGGTATTTATTCAACCGGCATTAAAAACAGGCAATATAGATGTGATATGTAATGCCATGGCCAGAGAAGTAATCACAAATAATGAAGGAAAAGCAACCGGCGTTTCTTATGTAAATAAGGACGACATGATGGAATATGAAGTGAGCGGAAAAATTGTGATTCTTGCCGCGAGTGCATGTGAATCTGCAAGGTTAATGTTGAATTCAAAATCTCCCAGACATCCAAATGGATTGGGAAATGGCAGCGGCGTAGTAGGGAAATATCTTCATGATTCTACAGGAGCAGCAGTGGGTGGATATCTGCCTAAACTCTTCGGTAGAAAAAGATATAACGAAGATGGTGTAGGTGGAATGCACGTTTACTCGCCCTGGTGGCTAGACAATAAAAAATTAGATTTTCCAAGAGGTTATCATATTGAATACTGGGGTGGAATGGATATGCCGGCATATGGATTTGGTGGCGGTATCCAGGGAAAAAATGGAAAGCATCCCGTGAATGGCAAACAAAAAGAAGCTGGAGGTTATGGTAAATCTCTGAAAGAAGACTACAGATTCTTCTACGGTGCCGGAGTTGGCATGGCGGGCCGCGGGGAAGCCATTGCGCGCGAAGACAATTATTGCGAAATTGACAATAATGTCGTTGATAAATTTGGTATTCCCGTATTGAAATTCCATACAAAATATTCTGATTACGAAGTGAAGCAGGCCAGGCATATGAAGGAAACCTTCAGGGAGATTATGCATAATATGGGTGCTGTAATTACCTGGGGTGATACCGATGATGATAAAAATGAATGGGGACTTTCTACTCCGGGTGAAATTATTCATGAAGCGGGAACGGTCAGAATGGGTGATGATCCTAAAAAATCTGCACTCAACAAATGGAACCAGGCTCATGAATGTCAGAATTTGTTTGTGGTTGATGGTGGTCCATTTGTGTCTCAGGCTGATAAAAATATCACCTGGACGATCATGGCATTATCAATGAGAGCCAGTGAATATATCATTGACGGATTGAAGAAAAATTCATTTTAAGATTTAATTTTTCTTTTGAAAAATCATTCATCAAAAATTAAAAAAGCGGAAGCTAAATAATATGGACAGAAGACAATCATTAAAAGCACTTGCCCTGGGATCAGTATCCAGTGCTGTTTTGCTGGATGCTTGTAAGTTGATGGATAAGAAAACTGAAGAGGCCAAAGCTGGATTGCCCGGCGAACTAACCATTTATAGGACACCTGAAGAAGCTGAACGTGATAAAAAAATATTGGCTTCTCATTATTACAATGATCATGAAATGGCCACGATGACCGTGCTTTGCGACATCATCATTCCGAAAGATGAAGTAAGTGGAAGTGCATCTGAAGCAGGTGTGCCGGCCTTTATCGATACCATATCAATTGATATCCCTTCGCATCAGGTACCCGTGCGCGGTGGTTTACGATGGCTTGATGTGCAATGCATGAGAAGGTATGGAAAACCATTCATTGAATGTACTCAGCAACAGCAAATTGAAATGGTGGACCTCATTGCCTACCCTGAAAGAGCCAAAGGAAATGCAGAACTGGCTCCCGGTGTATCTTTTTTCAACCATATGAGGGATTTAACTGCAAGCGGATTCTATTCTTCAAAAATTGGGATTGCCGACATTGGGTATATGGGAAATACGCCCAATCAGTGGAACGGTGTTCCAGCAGATGTTTTGAAGCAATATGGAATCTCTTACACGGAAAAAGAACTAAAAGAATGTGTGAGCTATTAGGAGTAACTTCAAAATAAAATTGTTAAAATTTCCCTGCCATTCGCAGGGATTTTTTTTATAACAAAAAATGCTAAAACCCCAGAGATTACCAGATTTCATACCTGGTGCTTTGAATATTCTAAACTTGTTTTGTAATTTGCTATCTCCTCATTATTTGACTCCCCCGCTTACTACTGGATCCTATTTCCAAACAAAAACAAACAATGAAAAAAATGGAACAATTAACGTTAACTCCCATTAGTTCCCTTGAACCCAAAATTGTGGAAGATTTAAGGAGTAGATTAAGCGGCCAATTATTATTACCGGGAGACCTGGCTTATGAGTCATCCAGAAAAATCTGGAATGGTATGATTGATCGTCATCCTGCATTAATCATTAAAGCGGCAACAACAGATGATGTTGTACTGGGTGTGAATCTCGCGCGCAATCACAATCTCATTCTGGCAGTAAAAGGTGGTGGTCACAATGTAAGCGGTAACGCTGTATGCAATGATGGCTTGCTGATTGACCTTTCGCTCATGAAAGAAATTAAAGTTGATGGAAGAAGCAAAACAGCCGTTGTTCAAATGGGTGCAACCTGGGGAGATTTTGACAAAGTAGCGCAGGAACAGGGTCTCGCAACAACCGGTGGAATTATTTCAACTACAGGTGTCGCAGGTCTCACACTCGGCGGAGGTGTTGGCTGGCTTGTGCGCAAACACGGTATGAGTTGCGACAATTTACTGGAAGCAGAAGTTGTTACTGCTGACGGAAGAATTGTAAGTGCAAGTCTGAATGAAAACCCTGATCTCTTCTGGGGACTACGAGGTGGCGGAGGAAATTTTGGTGTTGTTACCAAAATGAAATTCCAATTGCATGAAGTGGGCACTGTAATAGGTGGAATGATTTTACATCCAAGGGAAAATGCCAAAGATATGATTCGCTTCTATCGGGAGTTTATGAAAAAAGCTCCGAATGAGCTCACGCTTTATTCAGTGTTGCTCACATCTCCCGATGGTCATCCGGTGAATGCATTGCTGGGATGCTATACTGGTGACTTGGCAAAGGGTGAAAGTGTAATCAAAGAACTCAGAGAGTTTGGAACTCCATTGGCAGACATGATGCAACCAATGCCATATACTGCCATGCAATCTTTGATTGAGGCTGGCTTCCCTGCAGGTAACAGATATTATTGGAAATCGGGATTCCTGCAGGATTTATCAGATACAGCAATTGATGTTATTGTCGATAATGCTAATAAATGCCCATCTCCCTTTACTGCAACAGTTTTAGAAATGTATGGAGGGGTTGCAAACGAAGAGCCTAAAGGTGGCACTGCATTCCTCTACCGTGATAATCTATTCGACCTTGTAATTATTGGAAATTGGGTTGATAAGAAAGATGATCAAATAAACATTGCGTGGATCAGAAATTTCTGGCAGGAAATTCAACCGCATTTTAGCAATAAAGTTTATGTGAATGTGCTTGGAGTAGAAGGTCAGGACAGAGTGAAAGAGGCTTATGGATCCAATTACGAAAAATTGGTTGCACTTAAATCCAAATTCGATCCGGGTAACCTTTTCAGGATGAATCAAAACATTCAACCTTCGAGTATTTATAACAACTAAGAAAATCAACTACAGATTTAAAGGCTTTTCCCTTTCGGGCTGGTGATTATTCTCATTAAAAAAGGGGATTTTTACCCGCGGATTTCCAAAGGGAGAAGCCTTATTTTTATTGCTATCATTAACATCACAACTAATTCGTATGAAGCAGTCTCAAAAACTTTTATTCGCTGCAATAATCCTGACGTACCGATATGATTAGTTATGGTAACCGGTTTGGATTTTTCAGGGATTATGCTAAAAATGCAAAGACCCCATTTGGAACGGGAAGATTCTAGATAAGGAACAAATTTTTTTGAAGCGGCAATTGCTGGCCTTTTTTAGTTTTCGCAAAAGACGCTAAGACGCAAAGTACTTATAGAAGTTCGAATAACATATTTCCTCTCTCATATCAACTTTCAACCTTCAACCTTCAACCTTCAACTTTCCTGCCTGCCGGCCTTGCTTCGCTGACCGCGTGCGCTAAAGCTATAGCGGTGGCGCAAGCT
>PSRI01000210.1 GCA_003175935.1 Bacteroidota bacterium | reverse complement strand
GAGCTCCCCACCAGTGGAGCGAGTGGCTCCGGATTGCTACCAACGAATATAATTTTGAGAGCTTAATATCCTTATGTTTGAAATCCCACAAAATTTGCGAATGAATTGGTCACTTTACAATTAACATAACACTAGGTACTAAGTACTTAGTACTTTCAGCTATTTCAAATTGTGGTCAGTTTTCCACATTTAGCGAAATAATTAAGAAAAAATCCAAATTGAATTATAATAGATGTATCTTCATATTACATGCCTTAGGGCGTAGATTCTACATCTTTCTCAATTCTCTTCCCTCACTTTACGGTTTTAATTAATTGTCGGGATCTATTCTTTTACTCTACCTGGAGACGGCGTGTCTTTATCTTTATTGTTAACTAAAAGTATTGTAATGGCGACCATCTACATACCTAATACCACTGTGCATTTTGTCCATAATAGCAGAAGATATGATTGCTTTGTAACTATAATGCGTGCAGAACAGGAATTAACTTTTCGTGCTTACTCCACGAATAATTTACTTACTGAATCAGAATGTTTCGAATTAAGAGCACATCGTAACGGTGGCTCTTATGAATGGGTAGAAAATAATTTAGAAGACGGTTTAATGCACGCAATTGAAACTGCACTTAAAGAATGTCCTGAGCTTATGAAATATTTAGTTGAAGGCTGAATCATCAATTCAGATCAGAAGTATTTCATGAAAAATCTGCATCAACTCAAGACCTTTTTGCTGATGTAAGTTATTTTGAATTAATAAAAATTCAAACGCCATGGAAAAAGAAGAGGAAACGAAAAATAAAAAATACTCTATTTGTAAAATAAGTAGGGGCATCAGGTCTTTTGTGCAGAAGCCCTCAACACATTATTTTTCGTCGGGGGCCATAAGTAAAGGCGTAAGGGAGGTTCATGAATTATTTTCGCAATTCACTGCAGATATAATCAAACTGGACGTAAGGTTCACGCGGTAGTATGGATTCATTGGGCATTTTTTATTTAAAAATTTCTTTGCTATTTGATTTTTTCCATTTGAGATATTCTTCAATACGATTCAAAGGAAGCGCATTCCAGGTTTTGGCTCTGATTAAACCAGCTTTTCTCGCGGCAGCAATACCCCACTTTATATTGTCAATTTCACGGATGCTGTGAGCATCAGGGTTAATAGATATCCACACACCTTTATTGAGAGCATAAGGAATTTGTGTCCAATCCATATCGAGCCGGTAAGGATTGGAATTTATTTCAATTATCACGCGATTCGCTGCGCAGGCATCTATAATTTTTTTGTAGTTAACCGGATAACCCGGTCTCATCAATAATAATCTCCCCGTCATATGGCCCAGAATAGTAGTATATGGTTGTTCAATTGCTTTCAAAAGTCTTCTTGTTGCTTTGGCTTCGTCCATTTTCAATTGTTGGTGGATTGAAACGATCACCAGGTCAAACTTTTTCAGGAATGAATTTTCATAATCAAGGTCTCCATTCACTTTAATATCACATTCAATACTTTTAAAAATTCTAATGGATTTCATTTCCTTTTGCAGCTTATCAATTTCCAGAAATTGCTTCAACACTTTTTCTTCTTTTAGCCCACCGGCATAATGCGCATTTTTTGAATGATCAGAAATCACTACGTATTCGAAGTTTTTTTGTTTGCAGGCTTTCACAAAATCTCCAAGTTTATCTACCCCGTCACTGTAAGTAGTGTGATTATGGACAACACCGCGAATGTCTTCGAATCGAATAAGGTCCTCCGGATTTGCTTTGTAATCCCATTCTGCCAGATTTTCTCTCATCTCTGGAACGATATAGGGCAAGCCGGCTTTTTGATAAATACTTTTTTCTGATGAGAAACTCTTTGCTGTCCTGGGGATTTTTGCCATTACCTTAAGAACATGTTGCTCATTCCCCGTCAAACGAAACCTGTCGAGGTGAAAATTTGAAGTATTTGTATGATAAATGGTGACTGGAATTTCTTCATGACTTATTCCATAGGTTTTATCTGCAGATGAAGATTTTATTACCATGTATTTTTTAGAATTTTTTGCGATCGCATTATTATCGAGAGTTGTAATAATTTCTATTCCTGCGACCGTGGGGTTAAGCCTTCGGATGCCACCACAAAATTCCGTGAGAGAACCAGGAGAAATTTTTCGTATAAGCTTCAAAATATCTTCAGCATGGGTTGCAACAGTAGCCAAATGAAAATGATTTTGCTGATCGAGATGGCTTTGGATTCCTTTTCTGATATTTTCTTCACTGGTAGAGCCGAAGCCAGGCAGTTTACGGATAGCTTTTTGTTCACAAGCTTTCAATAAGCCTTCTAACGTATCAATTTTACCCTTTTTCCAAAGCAGTGCGAGTTTTTTTCCACCCAATCCTTTGATCTGCATCAGTTCAAATAATCCTCCGGGAGTAAGTTCGATTAATTCATCGAGCGCAGAAATGCTGCCGGACTCCAGGAGTTCCAGGATAATTTTCCCAATGGGTGGCCTGAATAATGCCGAAATTTTTTTAGTTGTGAATGAAGCGATTTCCCCTTCAATTCTTCGTAAAAAATATGCTGCAGATGATAATTTTTTGGACAGGGCCTCATCCTTCTCATGGAGTTGAAGTAATTCCGCATAAAGCGAAATTTTTTTTCGGATTTCTCGATTGGTAAACACAATTTGAAAAGGTAAAATTCTATGCCAATGCTGGAAAAGCACTGGGACTTTCCGAAGCGGGCCTGGATAATGCATATCTGCCTTGAAATTTCTGATGGCCGTTTTTTTGCTGATGATCATTCAAATGCTAAGGATATGGCTGATGATAAAAAAAACAAGGGGAAGCAGGACGATTTGCGGGTTGATTTTAACGACCCGTCGGAGGTAGAATATCTTCACCGCCAGTTTCCAAACAAAACACATGAAGAAATTCGCAGGGCCATTCTTAAATATGGTCCCCTTCGGGAAGAAATAGTCCGACAATTGAAAGGAGCATAATTATTTAATCTGAATGGAAAGGTTTTTGTCTTAGACTATCCCCATCCTATCAGAGTGGTTACCCCCGAAGCGGGTAATCAATTCCACCAAATTTGGTGATGAGCTATTCTTTTGCAGAATGGCCTCTGCTCCCATTTCTTTAGCAAGATTGCGGACGCGGTCAGAAATATAAGTTGAGTAAAGAATTACAGGAATCAATTTTGTATACTCTTCCTCTTTAATCTGTCTCAAAGTTTCCAATCCATCTACCTTTGGCATATTCATATCCAGTAGAATTAACCTCGGCATACGCTTTCGAACCGCATCTTTAGCTAACTCAATTGAGGGGAGCCATCTGCATTCCATTTCCAAATGGTTGCTTCGCACAATCTCCTGCAAAATGAGCAATTCCTCAGGATCATCGTCAATCAAAAGAATATAATCTTTCATAATTGTTAATGATAATTGCTAAACCAAAAGCATTTAATCTGGAAGGTTTATGGGAAAAGGTCGCCCCAGGCATGGCGCGTTAAAAAATGGAGTGGAGGAGGTTTGCTTGTAAACACGATGCTAAAATAAAAAAAATAAAATACACAAAAAAAGCTGAAATTTTTTCCTTTTTCCGGCGGTTTAAAAATTGCATTTTCGTTGGGAAAAAGCCATGCCCTGGTATAATGGATCGTATTCCCCACCATATAAGAATCAGCCAGATACCTTAAGACGCAAAGCCGTTGAATTTGCCAACAAGCTTCTGGAACAGGGATTCCCGAAGGCATCGCCATAGCGACGGGACTAAAAATGGCGCGGACCTTCTTTACAGACTTCATACCCATGGACATTATTCGGAACATCCTATACCGCATATCGCACATCCCATATCTCATATCTTCTGTCTAGGTACTTGGTACTTGGTACTTCTTTGCGTCCCCGACTTCGTCGGGGTTTGCGTCTTTGCGCGAAGCCTTAAATTTTTTTTATATGTAAAATTCCCCTTAATTTGTAGGAAATTTTTTTTGTAGAAATAATTTCCACAATGGACGAGGCCAAAACTGAGATATTGAAGCAATGCCTTGGATACTTCCTCCGGCACGGTGTTCGCAAAATGAGAAACGACAATCTCGTCGCCCTCCTGGGAATTTCTACAAAAACGATTTACAAACATTTCAGAGACAAGGAAGATCTGATTGCCCAGGCACTCGGACTGTTCTATTCCCAGCAGCACGCTCAACTCGAGTTGCTCTCACAAAATGAACCTGCCCCAATTCTTTTATTCCACATTTGGCAACAGGGTTTCGATATGGAATTCAAGGTCAACAAAACTTTTTTCCAGGACCTGCACTACTATTATCCCGAACTCGAAAAAAAAGTTGAAACACGTCATGCTAAAAAAATATGGAAAGTATTTATTCAAATTATAAATAGAGGAAAGAAAGAAGGAGATTTGATTCATGATATTCTTCCGGAGGCTGTGTTAGAAGGGATCTCAGTATTGTATTTATCTATTGTAAGAAAGGACGAATTCAAAAAATTTGGCCTGTCTCCTAATATACTTTTGCTAAACACCATTGCTGTATACCTGAGGGGAATTTGTACTGAGAAAGGAATTAAAGTTCTGGACAGACATATTGCGCAATTCAAAACGTAGCAAAATATCAAACTATCAAAAAAAGAAACTGTAAATAGTTAACGACCACCAAGAATTTAGTTGGAACATTTAATTTAAATTATAATTAAACCAGGATCGATTATGCCAGCCGTTTCCAAAACTGCATTCGCAGTTACGATTGCTTTTTTCGCGCTATTTTTTGGGATTGAAGTTTATGCTCAGACCCCGCGCGTATTAGTATTCACCAAAACCGAAGGTTATCATCACGCCTCTATAGATGCAGGTAAAACTGCTCTTTCAAAAATGGCAACAGAAAAAGGGTTTGCTGTTGACTTCACCGACGATGCAACAAAATTTACAACGGCAAATTTGAAAAAATATAATGCTGTCGTGTTTTTGAGCACCACCGGGGATGTACTTAATAATGACCAGCAACAGGAGTTTGAAAGATATATCCAGGCAGGCGGCGGTTATGTTGGAATCCACGCTGCTGCAGATTGTGAGTATGACTGGCCCTGGTATGGCAGACTTGTTGGAGCATGGTTTTTAAGTCATCCAAATCCTAACAATATCCAAAAAGGAAAATTTTATGTGGTTGATAAAAACAATTTCGCAACCGCCGGCATGCCCGACACATTTGAGCGGACTGACGAATTCTACAGCTTCAAAAATATTGATCCAACCATCCATGTGTTAGTGAAAATAGATGAGAAATCTTATGTGGGTGGAAAGAACGGGGATGACCACCCGATGGTGTGGTACCATGATTTTGATGGAGGCCGTTCATTCTATACTAATATGGGCCATACGGATGAAACTTATTCTGAACCATTATTTCTGAATCAACTGTGGCAGGGCCTGCATTATGCAATGGGCGGGGATCACCCTTCAGCATTAGACTATTCTAAATCAAAGCCGGAAGAAAATCGCTTCACAAAAGTGGTGTTGCAGGAAAAGCTTAATGAACCAATGGAATTATCAGTCCTGAATGATGGTCGCATTCTTTTTATAGAAAGGCATGGTGCAGTAAGGTTGTATAATCTCAAAACAAAGCAACTTAAGACTATTGCCACAATTGCCGTAAGTACAAAATACAAAGACAAAAACGGCGCCGTTTCCGAAGCAGAAGATGGATTACTGGGATTGAATAAGGATCCCAATTTTGCAAAAAATCATTGGATCTATTTATACTACTCTGATCCCGAAAAATCTCAAAACATTTTGACCCGCTATACTTTAAATGGAGACGTGCTCGATCTCAAATCAAAGAAAGTATTGCTCGCGGTTGCCACTCAACGTGAACAATGTTGCCATACCGGAGGTTCAATAGATTGGGACAATGTTGGAAATCTTTATTTGTCAACCGGCGATAATACAAGCCCCCGTGCAACAACATATGCACCGATCGATGAGCGTGCGGGAAGATCTCCATGGGATGCACAAAAATCTTCCGCCAATACAAATGACCTGCGGGGAAAAATATTGCGAATTAAACCACAGGCCGATGGAACATATACAATACCTGATGGAAATCTATTTGCAAAAGGTGAAGGCAAAACAAGACCAGAGATCTATATAATGGGAGATAGAAATCCATTTAGAATTGCTGTTGATAAAGAAACTGGTTATTTATATTGGGGTGAAGTTGGTCCGGATGCAAACGATCCCGACTCGCTCCGGGGCCCAGCCGCACTGGATGAAGTGAACCAGGCAAGAAAAGCCGGCAATTTTGGCTGGCCTTATTTTGTGGGAGATAATAAAGCATATAATCAATTTGATTTTGCAGCCAATAAAACCGGACCAAAATTCGATCCTGAAAAACCGATAAATAATTCTCCCAACAGTACCGGTCTGAAAGAATTACCTCCGGCACAAAATGCATTTATTTGGTATCCATACGGAGAATCAAAAGAATTTCCACTGGTAGGAACTGGTGGAAGAACTGCCATGGCGGGTCCTGTTTTTTATAGCGATGAATTTAAAAATGCTCCAAGAGCATTTCCCAAATACTACAATGGAAAATTATTGATCTACGAGTGGATGCGCGGTTGGATCATGGCGGTTACGATGGATAAGAACGGCAACTATGTTTCAATGGAGCGTTTCATGCCAAGCTATAAATTCAGTAATCCTATGGACATGGAGTTTGCTGCTAACGGTGATCTGTACATGCTTGAATATGGTTCCGGATGGTTTACGGCAAATGATGATGCACGACTTATTCGAATCGAGTATAATGCCGGGAACAGGAAGCCTGATGTTCAAGTTAGTGCGGATCGAATGGGTGGAGCGCTTCCATTCGCTGTAAATATTTCGTCAGCAGGAACAAAGGATGCAGATGGGGATACGCTTAAATATTCCTGGAAGCTCACTTCTAAAAACGGATATGTAAAAACATTTAATCAACCCGATGCAAAACTAAATCTCACAAAGGCAGGAGTGTACAAAGCAACACTTACAGTAAATGATGACAAGGGCGGGGTGTCGACACAATCCATGGAGCTGACTGCAGGTAACGAACCACCCGTTGTTAATTTCGATATAGGCAAAAACAATAAGACATTCTATGTTCCGAATAAAACCTACGACTATAAAGTGTCAGTAAAGGATAAAGAAGATGGATCAACTGCAAACGGAAAAATAAAAGCTTCCCAGGTAGTTGTGAATATTGACTATCTCGCCGAAGGATTTGATAAAACAGAAATCGTTCAGGGTCACAGAACGGCAGAGCAGGCACAGGGGCAGGCTTCAGAATTCGCAAGAGGTGCAAAATTAATTGCAGCAAGTGATTGCAGATCATGTCACGGAGATTATAAAAAATCTGTAGGACCTTCTTATTATGCTGTATCTGCAAAATATGTAAACGATGTAAATGCCATTCAGAAACTAACACGCAAAGTGATTAGCGGCGGCAAAGGGAATTGGGGAGATGTACCGATGGCTGCCCATCCGCAACTTTCTGCAGAAGATGCCGCTGAAATGATCAAATATGTTTTAAGTCTTTCCAAACCAAAACCCAAAGTAAAATCATTGCCTGCAGAAGGAACCTATACTACAAAACTTCAGCCTAATGATAAGGGACAGGGCGTATATATTTTCAGGGCGGCCTACACTGATCGTGGTGCAAATGGTTTACCTGGTGTAGCTGGCGAAGAAACATTTACACTACGCAATCAAAGCATCAACCCTTCAAAATATGATGAAGTAATTGATGCAACTAAAATGAGTTTTGGAGGAAACAACCTTGTTATTCCTACAAAATCGGGAAGCTATATCGGCCTTAAGCATATAGATCTTACCGGAATAACAAGTGTGGGTTTCAATGCCATGGCACCTAAAGCACAACTCAATGCAGCAGGTGGAGTCATTGAATTGCATATGGATGCTCCTAAGGGAAAATTATTAGGTAAGACAGATTTTATTGGCGATTCAGGCGGAGGTGTAATGGGCGGAGGCAAACCGGTTTCGCTGGACGTAACTCCAACAGAAGGATTCCATGATATTTACCTGGTATTCGTTAATCCCAAAGCGGCGTTGGGGACTTCCCTGATGGTTGTTATGAATACTACTTTTAAAATGGGAGAAGGGACATCTAATCAACCAGCCAAAACCGAAATACCAAAAGCTGATCTTAATGATTACGTGGGTAAATATAAAATGACCGGACTGCCATTTCCATACATTGAAGTGAGTTTGCAGGATGGAAAGCTCATGATGAAAGCAGGCGAGCAGGGTGGAGAAATTTCACAAACCGGTGAAGCAGATGTTTTCGACGCAGGAGGAAAAGCTACGCTCAAATTCATTCGCGATGACAAACAAAAAGTCGCCAAACTTCAAATGGATGCAATGGGATTCAAGTTTGATGGAGTGAAAGAATAGGTGGAGGTTAAATACTGAACAATTTTTTGAGAAACAAATAACCGGATCTCTTATTTACATTCTAAAAGCGCAAGTTGCATACAGGCAGACTTGCGCTTTTCTTTTCTATAAAATAATACAATTTTTATTTAACCTTTAGCAGGCTGGCATTAATAGCTACAATAACCGTACTTAAACTCATAAGTACCGCACCAGCAGCGGGGCTTAATAGAATTCCGATCTTATAGAGTACTCCGGCGGCCAATGGTAGAGCAACTATGTTGTAACCAGTTGCCCAGGCAAGATTTTGAACCATTTTCTTATAAGTTGTCTTGCCAAACATGATCAGGCTCACAATATCTTTTGGATTACTATTTACTAATACAATTCCTGCGGTTTCGGCTGCGATGTCTGAGCCTGATCCTACTGCGATGCCTATATCGGCCTGAGCCAGTGCCGGAGCATCATTGACCCCGTCTCCCGTCATGGCTACATATTCTCCTTTATTTTGTAATTCTTTTATTTTTTCTAATTTTTGATGGGGAAGCACTTCTGCATAATAACTATCCATTCCCAATTCCTTGCTAACACTTTCCGCCACTAACTTATTATCCCCGGTAAGTAAAACAGATTTAATTTGATTACTGTGCAATGTTTGAATAGCGTCTTTCGATTCGGGGCGAACTGCATCTGATAAAGAAATATATCCGGCCAACTTATTTTCGATTAAAATAAAGACAGTAGTTTGAGCTGCATCCTCGAAAACTGACCCAGGCAAAGGAATATTATTTTCGTTTAGGTAGCCCGGGCTGACGATTTTTATCGATTTGTTTTCAACTGTCGCTTCTACTCCCTGTCCGGTTAATGCTTTAAAATTTATGGCAGGTGGGATTACAATAGCAAGCTCTCTTGCTTTTTCTATAATTCCGGTTGCAATTGGATGTTCAGAATTTTGTTCTAATGCTGATGCAATTCTGATAAGCGCTGATTCGTCCATTCCATTTTGAAGAGAAACTATTTTTGAAACAGCAAACTTTCCAATTGTTAAGGTACCGGTTTTATCAAAAACAATAGTTGTGATTTTCCGCGCATTCTCGAATTCAGTTCTGTTCTTTATTAGCAATCCATTTTTTGCAGATATAGCTGTTGAACGGGCAACCACAAGAGGCACTGCCAGTCCCAATGCATGCGGACAACAAATGACAATTACTGTTACCATTCTTTCCATGGCGAATGCTGTCCCACTTCCTGAAAAATACCAGGTAATGAAAGTAATAATTCCTGATACAATTGCAATTATTGTCAACCACCTTGCTGCTTTATCAGCCAGAAGCTGTGTCTTAGATTTTGATTGCTGGGCATCCTGAACCAATTTAATTACCTGGGATAAATAGGAATCCTTTGTTCCATGTAATACAGATATTTTTATTGCACCATTTCCATTAATAGATCCTGCAATTACATTGTCGTTTTTTTTCTTGTCAACCGGTTTTGACTCTCCAGTCAACAAGCTCTCATTCAAATAACTTTCGCCTTCTACAATAATTCCGTCAGCTGGAATTTTCTCTCCGGGTTTGATTAAGACGATATCATTTTCTTTTAACATTTCTGTTTTAACGTCCATGATATGATTGCCATGAACAAGATGAGCATCGTCGGGCAATAATTGAATTAGCAATTCCAGCTCCCTCGAAGCCCCTGATACGGACTTCATCTCTATCCAATGCCCTAACAGCATAATTAATATCAGCGTAGCTAATTCCCAGAAAAAATCCATACCACTTAATCCAAAAACTGTAAATGCACTATAGATAAAAGCAACACTGATGGCAAATCCGATTAAGGTCATCATCCCAGGGTTTTTGCTCTTTACTTCTCCAACCATCCCTTTAAGAAAAGGATATCCACCATATATGAATACCATCGTTGAAAGAAGCAAAAGAATAAACCTGGATCCTGGAAAAACAAAATGAAAATTTAACCAGTGTTGTATCATGTCCGACAATAACATGATTGGAATAGTTAGAACAAACACCACGTAAAATCTCTTCCTGAAATCTTTGATCATCGCATTATCGTGATGATGACCATCAGTAGCACCTTTCATCGGGACCAAATCCATTCCACATATCGGACATTTCCCTGGCAAATCCTGAATGATTTGAGGGTGCATTGGGCATGTATATTTTTGGTGCGCATGCTGATGGCTGTCCATCGATTTGAAACCCGAATTTTTCTTAAGCACATGCATCTCTTCATTGCCATGACTATGTTCCATAATAATTGATTGGCTTTTACATTCTCATCCTTATTTTTCCCGGGAAGACTGTTTAATCCAGCAAAGTTTTTTCAAAAATTATTACAGCAATTTACTCCCATCCAGGGATTGGGCCAGGAATTTATTTGGATTAGTCTAAGTACTCTATACTAAGTACTCTATACTATATACTTAGAGATAAACAACCCACACTTTAATTCCTTCTTCGGCATTCGCCCAGTTTAATAATAATTCGCTGTGAATGGATTCATAAATATCTAATCCGGTTTGATTTCCTTTTGCAAGTTTTAAAGGCGTAAGAATAATATAATGTGGATCAACATAATCCAGCGATTTGTCCCGGGTATATGCACTTACCTGCACATGCGTAAACCCTCGTTCAATCATTTTCTCCAACTCCTTACCGTTAAATGGTACCGGAGCTTTTTGATTGTTATTTTCTTTTTGTCTGGATGTGTATTCTGTCATGATTCAATCAATTGAATTTAGTTCGAGATAATGCAAATGCTACTCTACGAGTCTTTTAATATTTGCTCAGCTCTTTGTATCGCCAGCGGAAATGTTTGTGTGATATTGGACTTGCCAATTGCAAATTGTAACCTTGAATCTCTCAGTTCATCTAATACCTGTCTGCTTTCTACTTCAGATAAAATGATGCGTGTGCCCTTTTTCCTGAATTCTTTGTATACCTCCTGAAGTGTTCTGATTCCTGTAACATCAATTATGGGAACCTTTCTCATTCTTATAATTAATACCCTTGGCGTTTTTTCTACTTCCCTGATTGCATCTTTGAATTTGTAAGCTGCTCCAAAAAAAAGAGGACCATTAATCTCAAATACTTCTACATGTTGAGGAACGGAATATTGTTCAATATTTTCTGATGTGGATTCGCGGTCCATTGAAGTAACATCAGTCGAACGAATCATCTTTCTGATAAATAAGAATGCAGCCAGTACCATGCCCACTTCAATCGCCACTGTAAGATCGATGAGAACAGTCAGCAGGAATACTGTCACTAATACTGCCGCATCACTCTTCGGACCTTTCAGAATAGAAATAAAACTCTGCCACTCGCTCATATGAAAGGCAACCACTACAAGAATGCCGGCAAGAGTTGGCAGTGGAATTAAAACAGCCCATTTTCCAGCGGCGAGCATTATGATTAATAGCGTTAGTGCATGAATGATTCCTGCGATTGGTGTTCGCCCGCCATTTTTAACATTAGTCGCAGTTCTGGCAATTGCACCCGTAACGGGAATGCCTCCGAAAACAGTTGATGAAATATTTGCAATTCCCTGAGCGATCAATTCCGCATTTGATCGGTGATTACCACCGATCATTCCATCTGCAACAACGGCGGATAGAAGTGATTCAATTCCGGCAAGCAGTGCAATTGTTATTGCAGGCTGAAATAAATTTCTGATCGTTGAAAAATCAATATGAGGAAAAGCAGGAGCGGGAAGTGCAGAAGTAACAGATCCAAATCTGCTTCCAATTGTTTCAACCGGAAGCTTTATAATATGAACAACAAATGTCGTTAACAATATAGCTACAAGTGAGCCTGGAATTTTGTATGAAAACTTTGGCCAAATTAACAGTATGATCGTTGTTGATGCCGAAACCAACAATGCGTAAGGATTCACAGTGCGAAAATGTATTGCAAAAGCATCCCATTTTTCAATAAAGTCTGCAGGAACAGCACCCATTTTAAGACCCAGGAAATCCTTGATCTGCGAGGAAAATATTATTAGTGCAATTCCGCTTGTAAAGCCAATGATGAGTGAGTGCGGAATAAATTTAATTGCATTTCCAAATCGTGCAATTCCCATGGCAATTAATAGAACGCCTGCAATGAGAGTGGAAATCCATAAACCACCAATGCCATAGTGCTGGATGATGCCATATACAATGACTATAAATGCACCAGTTGGTCCACCGATTTGTACACGGCTTCCACCAAGTGCCGATACAATCAATCCGCCAATAACAGCAGTAATTAAACCTTTTTCAGGAGGAACTCCAGAAGCGATTCCAAATGCAATGGCAAGCGGTAAAGCAACGATTCCAACTATCAGACCCGCGAAAATGTCTTTGTAAAATTGCTGACGATTGTAGTTCTGCAGGGTATCCCACAATTTGGGTCTGAAGGCCGGGTTTAGCTTAATCATAGGCCTTCCTCCAAAATTTAAGCAACAAATCTTCCGATGATTTTACCAAGGTATAAGCAGGAGGGATTTCATCTTCAAGACTGTGATAAGTTGCCAATCTGGTATCCACAGGCATTTCATCCAGTTTGCTGTATAGCTGACGGCAATAGTATTCATAAAGCTCAATACTATAATCAATCGATTCATCTATATGATCACGGCTGACAATATTTTCGTAGAAGGAGTTGTAGAAATAAAAGCCGTCAAACGATTTGAAATTTACCTGGGTAAAATTTCCATGAAGAAATTCAACCCGGGTGTTTCTTAATTTGTTTTTCAACTGGTTTGATTGGGATACGAGCTCTTCACGTTGCTCGATGCCCGAAAAAAATGAATATGGCTTAAAATGTGAAGCTGCGAGACAAAATTTTCCCGGGCCACTGCCAATATCTAAAATCTTCGATCCGGGTTTGAATGCCAGGTATTCAGCCACTTTTTTGCACACTGCAAGGGGAGTCCAATGTCTTTTTGAAAGTAATTGAAGCTGGAGGGGATATTGTTGGTCGAAAGTAAAATCCGATTCAAAACAATTTTCTTTTATGCTGAACCTAAAACTTTGATGCATTTATTTCAATAACCCCCCTTTATTCCTATCTATAAAATTGTACTACATAAATTTTGGAGGAAGGAGCTACGCAAAATTACCAGACTGATTACTTCGACGAATTGAATCTTCCACGTGCAAAAAGTGAACTTTATCAATTTTAAAAGGATAAATTTGTTGCTATCATGAGTATCAAGGGCCTATTCCCCATTGATCAATGGGATTTTAAGAGTCAGTCTATTCTGAAAGATTTGCCTGAAGACGAATTGGAAATGCTTACAGCTTACCAATCCATTCATGTATATCACAAGGGAGATGTTGTGTTTAGAGAAGGCGCTGTGCCTGACGGAATTTTTTTTATTCGAAAAGGGAAAGTAAAAAAGTATAAAAAAGACAAGAACGGGCGCGAGCAAATTATTTATGTGGCCAATTCGGGCGAGCTTATCGGCTATCACGCGATTTTGTCTGAAAGCAGGTACCCTGATTCTGCAGCAGCTCTCGAAGAAAGTACCATCGCCTTCATCCCAAAAGCAGATTTTGAAAAAGTTCTGGAACATTCTGATGTGTTGGGAAAACGATTGCTCAAAACTTTGAGTCATGAATTTGCAGTACTGATTAATTCACTTACTGTCCAGACCCAAAAATCTGTTCGTGAAAGATTGGCATTACAACTTGTTGTTTTGAGAGAAAAGTATAAAAATAATTTTCAGCCGGGCCTGCCCGTGGAAATTAATATGAGTCGCGAGGATTTAGCCAATCTCGTGGGCACGGCTCGTGAAAATATTGTTCGAATTCTCTCAGAATTTAAAGAAGCCGGTATCCTTGCCACAAAAGGAAGAACCATCATCATCCTGGATGTAAAAAAATTGATTGCGATCTCCGATTATTAATTGCCTCAAAAAACTACAAATCACACTCGTGCCGAATGGTACCTGCCCGAATGAGTCGTCCCGCCGAGCAAAATCCCAGCTACTCTTCGCATCCTAAAAAAAGAACTGATATTGCAATAGATACTGGCCTTTCCTTTCCGAATTTCTAATTAAATCATTGCCTGATAATGTATAAGTTGGCCTGTTTTGATAGTCAAATGTGAGTTTGCTTGTATTTCCTTTCATGAGCCAGTTGATTCCTGTTGCAAACATGATCATCTGTTTGTCCAATCTGTCATAGGTCGCGTCTTGTATAGTAACATAAGGCATCAACGCTCCGCCATTTTTACCTAATAGATTTTTGGGTAGTAAGTATCCGAATTGAGAATATATAACATGTCCCGTACCATACATTGGTAAAGCATTACCATAACTTCCGGAAAAATAAGTTGCCGAAGCAGGTGGACCATCTGCAGGATTCATCGGTCCGTTATACCGCAGGTAGCCGTGACCGTAATCTGTGTTGAAATAACCCAGGTAGGCATTTATTGCCGTTTCCTTTTGGGTATTTATAGGAATATCAAGAAATGATGCAATTGACCACATGTTAAGAGGGTGGTAATCAGCTGTGGTGCCACCATCCGGACTGGACCAGGTCGCATCTTGTTGAGTAATGAATCCAGCTTCGAGATTGAAAACTTTTTTCTTACCGTAATACGCCCCGGGCATAAATGCAATGGTGTGCGGCTCTGTTTCTAAAAAATTCCATATTAATAATCCTTCATATTGTAAATGACTTCCTTTTTGTGAAAATTCAGCATTGGGTGTGATCGGATTTCCAGATGGGGATAATGGTGGTAGAGAACTGCCGCTTGACGTTATGTTGAAAGGCTGACCTAAAATAAATCGATAATCCAATTTACCCACTTGCCCACGTAAATATGCGGCAAGTTTTCTGCCAGCCTGGTCTGTTTGATCATACACAGGCAATGCGAAAATTGGGATGTCCATTGACATGATACTCCCAAGCTGAGGTTGTGTAAATCTTGACAACCCACTTAAAATCGTGAGCCCACCTCCAACGATGAGTACCTCGCTATTCTTTTTTATTTTATACTCACCAAGAGCGTCCTGAATAAACGGAGTATATTTTCTTGCTGATACATAATTAAAATTGTCAGCTCCGATGTGTACATAAAAAAATGCATGATCTGTTAGCTGGCCAAAGAATTGAAAACGCAGCCTGCGAATGCCAATATCAAATGTTTGGTCTTTAGGCACTCCTTCTACCGTAGTCTTGGGATTGCTCTCATTGAATCTAAACCAAATTTGTCCGAGTACAGTAAATTTTAAATAATGACTTCCATCTTCATTTAACCTGACCTTCATTTCAGATGACTCTTTTTTTGAATCATTTGAATTTTCCTGGGCTAATAAACTATTCGTGACCAAAAAAAACAGGCAGCACCCTACCAACAGTAAGTATTTTTTCATAGCTGATTAATTTTTTTTATAAAGAAAGGTAGTTACGAATATTTAATTATTCTAATTGGCAATAATTATTAACTACCTGATAAAATGTTCCGTTAGTTCAATTCTTCAAATGATCGATCTTTATCCGCCCTCGTTTGTCATTTCGATCCCCACGAGCGCAGCGAGTCGGAGAGAGACATTTGCAGCGCCTAACATTCTAAATAAATAGTCGAAACCAGCCAATCAAATAATCGACTGCATTTGTCTAGGTACTAAGTACTAAGTACTCTCTTGTCAATTCAATCCCGAATCGAGTCGCAGCGAGAAATCCGCAACGCGTAACATTCTAAATAAATAGTCGAAATCATCCAATAAAAAATCGATTGCATCTGTCTAAGTACTAAGTACTAGGTACTAAGTACTAAGTACTTCTCCCCCTTTTAAATTCTTCCTATCTTTCAGGTACATTACGTCAGTACTATTTACTCGATTGGACTCCACTTAACTGACCAGCCAATCTTTTCTGATAAAAACCTTTCGGTGCTCATTAGAGAACTGCACAGGTTTTACTAACGTCAAGCTATAAACGTAGAAATATTTTTTTGCGAACACCCAACCATCTTCCTAATAAAGGCATCCTATGCCCAATAGAAACGTTTCGAATTTGAATGACTCCAAAGCCTTAGTAAGAGGCTGCATCAAAGGGGACCGCCTGATGCAAAGCCTCCTGTATCATAGGTATGCTCCTCAAATGAAGGGGGTCTGCATGCGTTATGCGAGAAACTCTTTTGAAGCAGAAGAAATTCTTCAGGAAGGATTTATCCAGGTTTTTGAATGCTTATCCCAGTACAGATTCCAGAGCCCTTTACAGTATTGGATTCGAAAAATAATGATCAATTGTGCTTTACAGAAGTTAAGACTCAAAACTATACTTTATCCGGTTTTCGATTGCGAGGAGTGGTCTACAGAATGTATTAAGGCAGATACCGTGACATCAGGATTGCACACAAAAGAACTGATCGCTATGGTTCAGTCTCTACCGCTCATGTGCAGACTGGTTTTTAACCTCTATGTTTTTGAAGGAATGAAACACCGGGAAATTGGGACATTATTAGACATTTCTGAAGGCACATCAAAATCTCATTTGTTTGATGCACGTAAAATGCTGCAACAGCAGCTTAAAGCAGCGGACGCAATGGTCCGGGTTAATGCATGAATCATATAGACCACCATATTGACGACTTATTCCGGGACAATTTAGAGAGTCACGAAGAAGCTCCTAATCCTTCTACCTGGCGATCCATTGAGAATTATCTCAACGAAAAGGATGCAAGACAATACCGCAGAAAATATCAGATCCTTGCCAATAGCACCCGAAGAGCTTTGATGGTATTGGCCTTGTTATTAATCGTGAGTATAACTAAATGGAATTGGGAATCGCACACTATAAGCAGGAATGTCCCTAATGCAAATTCAAATAGGCTTGAACCAAATAATAATAGCCGCGGCCTATTCCTGGGCGTGGGAAGCAGCGAAAAAATAACAAGTCCCGATGAAGAAATGGCGCGCTCAGGGATAGACCATTCAAACTCGTTGAGCGGAATGGCCATACCCGAGGATCAGGATGCATTCAGGTTTTCACAGCAAAAGATCGAAAACCTGGATGAGCCAGGAACACATGGAACCAACTTCACAGATAATTCGATCCTGGTCAGTGGTAAGCCAATACAAATAGAAAGTTGGCGCCTGGCATTTTTAATGGAAAGAGACCAGGTGCCACATCCACAAGGAATGACGAAGGTTTCATCCAATGGTCACCGCTTTACTTTAATTCCTTATTTCACATTCGACCATAATACAGGTCGTTTTGAAGAAGTTTATGAATTCCACGATCAGAATAAAAATGAATTGCTTGAAAGAGAAAACCCTGATATATCAACCACAGTTGGACTACATGCAGAATTTCGACTTAACCGCCGCATTTCATTTGAGTCAGGATTCTCTATTTCCAATTCCTATACTTCTATTGCGCCTACAGTGATTAAAGCTTATCAGGACTCTTATGGTACTTATAAATTTAAACTTGCGACTTCCTACGGAGTGGCGGAATTGAAAAAAACCGGAATAACCAATCCGCAGTATGGAGACAGTATCATACTTAATGATGCAGAGCAACACCTGCAATATTTTTCCATACCCGCACTTGTAAAATATCATCTCATTCCCGGGAGATTTAATTTATCCCTGTCTGCTGGCGTTGCTTTTAATAAAATTGTAAATGATAAGATGGAAGTCAACTATAGTGCTGGTGGAAATAAAGAAAAAGAAACAATTGAAAAAATAGAAGGCCTGAATGAGTCCTTTTTATCTGTGAATTCAGGAGCTGAATTTACTTATGATATTGGAAAAAGAATTAGCGTAGGAATTAATCCGGGACTAAGGATTTCGATTACGCCCGTTAATAGCGGTACGCCTGTGCGAACTTATCCTGTTAGCTGGGGCCTTGGCACCCTCGTAAAAATTAGGCTGTAAAGGCAATTTTCAAATACATTTATTTTGAACCACTATGAAACAGATCATTTCATTTTGTATAGACCTACTCGTTCTCTCTGCTTTTCTTACGGTTGTGTTTTGTTATAACTTCCTCAAACGTGCAGCTTTCCTTATTTTTTTATGGAAATGGATACCCATTGGTGACTAAGAAAGATTATTTTTTCACTCAGCGATTTGGAATGTCTGAATCCAGTCCTCCTTCATAATCTTTCAGCCGGTAAACGTAAAATATTCTCACTTTTTTTCCATGTCGAAATTCAGGAACGACAATTGGAATATCGATTTTTTTAAAATCTTTTTTTAACCAGAGGTTGGGATCTGAATGATAATTCGAGGGAGATACATAATAAGCATCAGATCCTAAAGGTATCGGCCCGTTAAGATTGTTTAACCAGGCAAAATGGTGGATGTCAAAAAGATCGCCGAATGCATATATATCCATATTCAAAGGTTGGGCGACATAGTATTTGAGATGTGCTGCAGGAAACCACTTGTTTGATATCAAATACGCATTTTTTTGCATCATTCCGGTATGTTGATCTTCAGAAACTATTTGGCTGAATTCTTTTTCAAAATCAGTCCAACCATACATATCAAGGGTAAAATCACCATCACCAAGGGTAGCAATATTCCTGGATCCGATTTGCCCTGGCATGCTGTGTATGAGAAAAAAGCTTACTCCAATCAGGAGAATCAGCAGGCCGTTTGAAAAACCCAGGAGTCGGTGAATGGTGCTTTTCAATCTCCAAACCCGATCGGCATAAAACGCGGCAAAAATGGTTAGAGCAATATAACCCGGGCCAGACCAGTGAGGCAAAGTGTCACGAAATAAAGAAAGGACCCAAAAAATAAAGATGAGAGGCAGGCTCAGCAGCAATAGTAGCGAAAAAAGCCTGGGATTTTCCTTATAGAATCTGTGCCTGATTGTATAAATAAGTGTGAATGCGATGATGAAAAAATTAATTGGATTATTATAAAAAATTTCTCCGAATAATTCGGTTAGAAATGAAGAAAAGTGAATGCCATCCCAGGCAACTACGCGTTGACTGTGGTAGGAATAAGTTATGAAATGGTTTTGATAGTTCCAGATGAAAATGGGAGCAATAAATATTGCACTAATCAAAATTGACATCCAGAAAAAAGGGTTCATCAGCCACTTGCGCTCAAATAAGATGATAAATGTGGTCGCAGCAAACCATAAATAGATTCCGTGGATTTTGCACAACGTACATAGTCCGATGGACAAGCCCAGCAAAATCATGTTCATTTCTTTATTTCTTCGAAGGTGGAAAATATCCACCATCAAAGAAATGCTCCATAGCCAGAATACAACTTGGGGAGAATCAGGCAAAATAAATAAACCGGCGATTATACTTGTATAGGTACAGGAGGTATACAGAAGTGCAGCGTAAAATCCGCACTCTTCATTCTTAATTCTCGTAACAAGAGAATAGATCAGCCAGGTATTAATAGCTGAACCCGTGATTGCAGTGAGACGGATAAAAATTTCCTGGTTAAAATTCAAATTGAAAGTGAAGAGGCGAATTAGAATCCCAACCATGGGAGGATGGTCAAAATAGCTTGGCTGGATATGCAATGCATAGGTCCAGTAATATACTTCGTCGTTACCCAGTTCAAGATTACCCGCAATAAGCAACCTTATTAAAGTGCTGATTGCAATTAAATAAATTACCAGCCGATTTCGATTTTGTTTAATCATAGGTGTGGATTGGAAAAAGTAACATAATTATTCATGAGATAATTCCACACAAACACTACAGCTATTGCTGCGAGTTTGGAGAGATAAAAATTCAAATCTGCTTTTTTAACCAATAAAAAAATGACTACGGTATTGATAAGCAGTCCCAACATCGCTATGAGCGCAAAACTGGAGAATTGCAAAACGCCCCGGGTAAGTGATCCGGAAAATGTCCAGTACGCATTCAGGAAAAAATTGCTGATCACAGCACAGCAGAATCCGCAAGTATTCGCGACATACTTATTGAACTTTACTTTTTCTTTGAGTACATATGTTACAGAAAAATCAACCCCGAGGCCGGAAAAACCAACTATTCCAAATTTGATCACCCTAATCAGGCTGATGGGGTCCATACCTGTTTTGATCTATAGGGATGCCTTTAAGCAGTAAATGGTTGGGTAATGTTGTATTTTGAATGTATATAATTGCGGCGGGCATGCAAGAAAATCTCCTCTTATCATTTCTCGCCGCGACAATATTCGGCGGGATAAACTGCAACCCAAAAATATTTGATGGAATGTCGAAATCAGCAAATCAAATAGTCGACTGTATTTGTCTAGGTACTAGGTACTAAGTACTTGGTACTATTCTGCGCCTTTGCGACCCCGATATCATCGGGGCTTGGCGCCTTTGCGAGAGGCCTTCGCTATTGGCAATTTGAAGGCTACTGGCTAAACGAATCAGACCGAGAAATCTGCAACGCATAACATGCTAAATAAATAGTCGAAATCATCCAGTCAAAAAATCAATTGCATCTGTCTAAGTACTAAGTACTGAGTACTAAGTACTCTATTCTTTCCCAACAATTTGGATGATTAGTTCCCCTTGCTATGCAGGAATTCCAATGCCCTCGTTGATAAATTTCATTAAGGCATTGATATGACCATTCCATCCATTTTGACAGACTTCGAAGCATTCCATCTGGGGTACCAGTCCAACATGCGTAAAATCGATACGAGTTTTGCCCTTATTTTCTGAAAGTTCAAACACGACTTCCGTATTATTCCACTCCTTTTTGTCCTGGAACCATGGCAAGAAACAATCTGTAACTTTCCAGACTAATTTTTTACCGGGTATTTCTTCGCTTACAATAAAGTCAACAAAAGAGGGGGCTGTGAAAGGAACAATGAAAGTATCATTCAATTTCTCTGCCCTCCCGGAAAAATCGTTTTTCCACCAGTGATTGATCTGGCTGATCTTTTTCATGGCATCTCTTGAATTACCAATTACTTCAATCGTCTTATGATAGTTACTGCTTTCCATTTTGCATTGTTTTAATGATAGAACAAAGAAAGAAAACACAAGATGGAAATGATTGTAAAAATCGGAATTGTTAGTCCTGATAATAACTGCTGCCGAATTGGTTTGTCTGTTTCTCAAACCTTGTTGGAGATAAGCCGGTGAAGCGTCTGAAGTCTTTAATGAAATGAGATTGGTCGTAATACATGTCGTAAAATGAAGGAAGGGGAAAATTATTTTCCCTGGCGTTAATATATAACTGGTAATATTCTTTAAATCGAATAATAGCGGATAAATTCTTCGGACTTACACCTAGTTTATCATAAAATTTCCGGTTCAGCCAGCGGCTGGTATAACCTGTTTTCTTTTCCAGCTCCTTAACTGTTACTGATCCTTTAGACGAAGTAATCCTTTCGATGCAATATTCAAAAATCAAATCCTCCTCTGCGAATGAAAGTTGATTGAGTAAGTAACTCTCGATCAATTTTATTTTTTCTACCAGGGTTGATGCCTGATTCATTTGCTCAATCAATGCCCGGCCAGTGATTCCAAATATATCACTGAGAGAATAAATTTGATTTTGAATATCATTTAATGTGAAATGAAAAAAGCGGTAGGCTCCCTGGGGACTAAATTCAATGCCAAGTGTTTCGGTAGAAATATCTTTTTGAACATCTAAAATAACTGGCACGTCAATCAAACCCGTAAGTGTAATATCATATTCCCTCGATTCAAAACTATTTCCATTCAATTCAGCTACAATTCCATTTTGATACGAAACAGTAAGTTTTAAATTCCCATTAGGTACAACCAGTTTTAGATCATCTAAAGGAATTTTTCCACAGCTTCGAAATACCCACATTTTCTCAATGTATTTTTTGAGTAAATGGTGTGGTTCAATATGCTGAAATTGTATGGACATATAGCTGTATGCAAGTTATCACTTATGTTTAAATGTTGGCTGCCTGCGCCGCTTGCATTTTGTCTCGGTACTAGATACTTTCTTGACATTTCGAGCGGAGCGAGAAATCTGCAACGCATAACATTCTAAATTAATGGTCGAAATGACATAATAAGAACCGTCGAGTGTATTTGTCTAGGTACTAGGTGCTTTTTTGTCATTTCGAGAGAAGCGAGAAATCTGCAACGCATAACATTCTAAATAAATGGTCGAAATGGCATAATAAGAACCGTCGAGTGTATTTGTCTAGGTACTAAGTACTAGGTACTTCAAGCGTCTTTGCCTGCCTGATGGCAGGCGGGTGTGATGCCATCCCCTGTTGTCATTTCGAGCGGAGCGAGAAATCTGCAACGCATAACATTCTAAATAAATAGTCAAAATCAGTCAATCAAAAAAACGATAGCGTTTGTTTTGTCTAGGTACTAGGTACTAGGTACTAGGTACTTGGTACTAGGTACTAAGCACTAAGCGCTTTCCAGTCATTTCGATCCCAATGCGCTTTTGCGTTGTCGCGAATTTTTACCGATAAGATTAGAAAGCCTGGAATTTTGCAATTCCAGGCTTGTTTCATCCTGCCATCATCCATTTAACTCACTATTTATTTTCTTCGTCAATCCCACATGTTCTGTAAAAGCAAAAATTGCCACTCTTGCAAGATGATATGTTTCGCCGCCCGTAGACTTTGCATCAGATGCGTCCAGGTAGTTTTGAGCAAGGTCACGGAGCCATTCATGATTAGCCTGTTCGGCTTTCATATATTCAATATCAAAAGCTTTTCCTTCCAGTGATTTTAGTTTTGCTATAAAATCCTGTGCTCCCTTATCTGCAGGGGGAACGGAAGTGCCAAGGTCTTTCAGGAAATCGATTACAGCGATGGCCTCCATTAATTCCCAGCCGGCAAATTCTTTTGCATTGTTCTGAGAAGTTTTTTCAACAGCAATTTTACTCGCTAACATGGAAAGCTGTGCTCTTGGCATTACACCATCGCGAAATTGTTTTGCGGAAACAACTTCGATTTTTGGGATTTCAAAAAGAGGTCTTTCTTTTGGTATGAATGATTCCAGCAGCATTCCTGCACTAATTGCCACAAGGCCCGTTGCTGATTTCTTTAAGAAATCCTTCCTGGATTGATTATAATTGGTTTCCATTTTTTATTTTTTTGAAGTTTGATTTTTGGAGAACTGATTACGACAGTTCGGCGATAATATTCTTGCACAACCCTATATGTTCTGTAAATGCGAAGAGCGCAAGGTTGGACACATGACCGATCTCCTGCTTTCCGGTCAGTTCTTCGTCATAACCGTCGATGAACTGCTGTGCCAGGTCTCTTAAAAATTCATGATTGGATAATTCCGCCTGCATGTATTCCTTATCGAATTCTTTTTCTTCCAGGCTCTCCAGGTGGTCAAGGAAAGTCCTGGCATCACCGGTAATCGGCGTAACTTTTGTTCCCACATCTTCCAGCACTTTAATTACTGTTGTAGCTTCCATTAGTTCCCATCCGGCAAATTGCTTAACGCTTTTGTTTTGGGTTTTTTCCAATGCGATTTCACATGCGGCTTTGGAAAGTTGTGCACGTGGCATGATACCTTCGCGAAGTTGTTTTTCATTGACCGTTAATTCCACGGTGCCATTTTTTTGAGTGCTCATAACTGAAGTTTTAATTTTTTGTTTGAATAAGTTGACAAGACAAAATTGCTTCAGTAAACTCTCCGTATCAAGGGACAGATTACGGTTTGAGTTGCATGATTTATCGCAATGTTGTAGCATCGCTGAAGTGCATCTTGTACAAATCATGGATTTCATAGCAGTCATTACGGTTAGAGGTAAACTGATCACAAATGGTTCCTGTAATGTTTGTACCTTGATGTAGTAGTTATATGGTATACCATGTATAAATTGATTTTTTTTGTTGTATGCGTCGCCGGTTTTATTCCTGTCGGTTTCGCACAGTCGAATGACAGGGAGATAGGAAAAATATTGTCTGATCTTAATAAAACTTCAGACGAAACTGAAAAAGCCAATCGCCTGCTGGAGTTGGCTATGGCCTATGTGCACAAACCCGGTGAAGAAAAAACTGATCTAGACACGGCGATTTTGTTGATAAATCAGGCAGCAGCCATCAATAAAAATGCTCTTCACGACAAATCAATCGAAGCCAAAGTAGATTATGTTTTTTCGAGCGCTTATCGTGAAAAAGGAGATACGGCTACTGGACACCGATATATCGACAACGCGATTGAAATTTATAAGACATTTCCCCTCTCGGATGAGGTGGGTGAAGCTTACCTGGAGCGAACAAGATATTATAACTGGCAAACCCCCAATGCAGCTGATTTTGTGATAGAAAATCTTGATATAGCCCGCAAAAATTTTCTCAAATCCGGAAACCAGGTTCAATTAGGTGTGGTACTAAAAACGACGGCTGACTGGAACACCATCAAGGGCAATTACGGAGTTGCCCTCACAGAGGCACGTGAGGCTCTCAATTATTATGTAGCGGTAAAGAACATACACATACAGGATGTATATGACTTACTTGACCATATTTATAAGGTTCTCGGAGATTATCCAAAAGCAATTGAATATGGTCTTCTGGCTGAGAAAACAGCCAGGGAAGCCAGTGATACAGGTTCTGTTTTGGCGACTATTTATATAAGACTTGCAGACTCTTATGCTGGTTGGGAAAACGGTAACAGTCCCCAAGCGCTAAGTTATTGTGAAAAATCACTCGCTATTTCAAGAAGGATCAATAACGATCCGAATGGAAGGATAATATTCTGGGCGTTAGTTAATCAATATACACACATGGGCCGTGCAAAAGAGGCAAGTGCTTTGATAATGGGCTCAGGCAAAGATTACACTCCTGCCAGCATTAGCGATAGTCTAATGATGCTGCCCATTTTTCTAAACGCGTTTACAAAAGCACATTTATTAAGCCAGGCGAAAAGGTATGCTGATGTCATCATTAATTTACAATCTCGAACCGTTCTTGCCCGCCAATACAATCCAACGAATTTTTATCTTGCATTACAAGATTATTTTCTCGCTGCTAATAGACACAAGGAAGCGGAACAATATGCGATTCTAGCTTTGCAGTGTAGCGACCGAGCGAGTCGAGCAAATCGCGCAACTGCATATTTAGGACTGTCACGCGTTGATTCAGCGCAAGGCCGGTTTCAGTCAGCTTTTGAACATTTTAAGCAGTATAAGGCTATTAATGACTCGGCATATAATGAAAAGAAAGCATTTCAGTTTGCACAAATGCAGGCAGCTTTCAATACGGAACAAAAAGAGGATTCACTAAAGATGGAACGTCAGAACACGCGTATACTCGCTGAACAAAACAATGCTGACAATGCCAGGGCCAGGTTGATACGCAATGTTATTATAGGGGCTTCCATATTTATGCTTTTACTTTTATTAATAGCTTACCTGTTTAAACAAAAAAGCAACCGGAGATTGATGAGTCAGCAACAAATAATCAATAACAAAAACGAATCGTTAACACGTATTATCGAAGAAAAAAACCAGTTGCTGGAAGAAAAGGAATGGCTGGTGAAGGAAATCCATCATCGCGTAAAAAATAATCTGCAGATCGTTACCAGCCTTTTAAGCACACAATCAAACTACCTTGAAAACGAAGAAGCGATACAGGCCATTGCTGAAAGCCGGCACCGCATGCAGGCGATGTCGTTGCTTCACCAGAAATTATACCAATCCGAAAATGCTTCATCCGTCAATATGCAAATGTATATTCACGATCTGGCCGAATACCTGAGAGCGAGTTTTAAGAGCGATAAAAAAGTAGATTTTCCATTGCATATAGATCCTATCCAACTGGATATTGCACAGGCGATTCCAGTGGGCCTTATATTGAATGAAGCAATAACCAATTCTTTTAAATATGCCTTTACAGAGCAATCTGAGGGAACACTTTCGATATATATGCACAGTCATCAGAACAATCAAATATCGATTTTAATTAAAGATAATGGCAAAGGACTGCCGGAAAACTTCGACAAAGAAAATTCCAACTCGATGGGCATGCGTTTGATGAATGGTCTTATCAAACAAATTAACGGACAGGTAAGCGTGATGAATAAAGATGGTGTGGAGATCCGTATACTTTTTACAGCAGATGCGCTTTTTAAAGCACAGTCTGGAAAAGATTTAAAAATGAACCAACCTGTTAATGTATGAACAAGACCATATTTATTGTAGAAGATGAATTCATCGTTGCAGATGATTTGAAAATGATACTCGGAAAAGCGGGTTATTCAGTTCTGGGGATTTCAGATAATGTAAATGATGCGTATAAATCGATTGTTGAAAAAAAACCTTCTCTTGTATTGCTGGATATACATTTAAAAGGTAACCTGAATGGTGTGGAACTGGCAAAAAAATTAAATGAAGATGGAACAGGTTTCGTTTACCTGTCAGCCAATTCCAATCAAAAAATACTCGAGGCCGCCAAAGCAACTGAACCCTATGGTTTCCTTGTAAAACCTTTCCGGGAAAAAGATTTACTGGTAATGCTTGACATTGCCTTCTATCGGCATGAAAACAGTATGCAGGCGCAATGGAGAATAGAAGAAGAGTTACAAAGAAGTCTCTACACAATTTCGCGGCAGGAAGAATCACGTTCTCAAAAATTGCTCCAGGCAACAAGAGCGCTGCAAAAAAATATACCTTTTGATGCTATTTTATTCAAACTAAGTGGTGATGATTATGCTTCTATTGCTGATCATATTTTCCTGAGAATTGGTTTCGACGAATATCAATCAATCGGGATACCTGAGCTCGTGAATATTTCGGGAAAGAAAATTGAAACTTTGCATAGCCTGCAAAAAAACGCGATCCCTGCCACGGAACCAATATTGTATAATAAAGTTGAGTTTCAGAAATGGGCACGCACCGAAACTTTGCCAAATCTGCTTGCAGATTTATTTTCTTTGTCTTCTGCGCTTGTATTTGCTTTTATGGGTACAAGTCCTGCTACCAAATCAATTATTTTCTTTTCCCGAACAGATAACAGTTTCAGGTCAGAACATTTACAACTCCTGACCCGGATGCATATGCCGCTTTTATTGCTTTTTGAAACCTTAACAAACCCGGTAAAGGAAAATCAGGATACTGTTAAAACCAAAATAAACGAAGAATTTAAAGACATCATTGGAAACAGCTCGTCGTTATTGAATACTCTTGACCAGGTGATGCAGGTTTCCCCGGTGAATACCTCTGTATTATTATTGGGTGAAAGCGGCACCGGAAAAGAAAAGATCGCAGGCTGTATCCACTCATTATCACCAAGAAAAAACAAACCATTTGTCAAGATTAATTGCGCGGCATTCCCGCCTACGCTAATAGAGAGCGAGCTATTTGGGCATGAAAAAGGTGCATTTACGAATGCCCTGGAAAAACGAATAGGCAAATTTGAATTAGCTGATACAGGAACTATTTTTCTGGATGAGATCGGTGAAATGCCATTGGAATTACAGGTGAAACTTTTGAGGGTTTTGCAGGAAAAAGAAATAGAACGGGTTGGCGGCAAACAACCTATTAAAATCGATGTGCGGATTATTGCAGCAACTAACCGTAATCTCCAGGCGGAAATGGCAAATGGAAAATTCCGTCTTGACTTGTATTATCGTTTAAATGTTTTTCCGATTACTATTCCTTCGTTGCGTGAACGAAGAGAAGATATTCCCGAACTGGCAATACATTTTGCCACCAGTTTTGCACGCAAGTTTGGTAAAACATTTAAAGGAATCAGCAAAGCCATGATGCAGCAACTTCTCAGCTATGACTTTCCCGGCAATATCAGGGAACTGGAAAACCTGGTAGAGCAGTCAGTGATAATGAACGATGGCAAATCGCTTTTGTCATTACGGGTTCCTCTCACCACATCAGTTAGTAATGACGCTGGAATCGTGGCAAATCAAATTAAAACCATTGAAGAAATCAAAAAGCTGCAGCGTCAGACAGAAATAGCATATATAACTTCAGTGTTAAGAAAAACAAATGGACGCATACGTGGGAAAGATGGCGCCGCTGAACTACTGGATGAGAAACCCACCACACTCGAGTCAAGATTGCAAAAATTGGGGATCAGGAAAGAGGATTTCCAATAATAGTTAAAGTGTAATAGCTCCGAAAAATCAGGAGCTGATGTTGTTTGACTCCGGAATTTTCGGAGTCAATTTTATTTTATAAGCGAGGTAACGGATAGCCCCACTTTTCTAACTCGAAAGAAATCAGTTAAATATAATTCAGCAAATTCCGTTTACGTATTCTTATCTTTTGTGGCATGGCTTAGGGAACAATAAAGAAAAGATCGTTTTTTATGAACCCAAACAGTCATAAACCTTCTGCAAAGGATGCATTGAACCTGGAAATTGAAATGATTGACCAATGGACAGCAAATAATGACAGCAAAAAAAGCAGCCCAGGCGCTGATAACAATTTATTCAGGATTATCTGGATAACGAAAGGCGAATGCACCGTAAATACAAAACGACGTGTTATTGATAATACCGATTTTATTCTTTGTCTGGGAAAGAATATTACTCAACCCTTTATTGTAAAAACCGACACTAAAGGTTTCTCAATTTCGTTTTCCGCTGATTTTTTCACCGCGGGCGAATTTGAAATGGACATCGAATGCCAATCTAACATCTTGCATTTATTTTCAAGCTTAACAGAATTTGAATTAGACAGGGATTCAGCAAATGAACTAAAAGATGTATTCTCAAGAATGCATAAGGAACACGAAAATCTGTTTCCTTTCAAGTCCGAAATCATAAAAAGATATCTCAAAATATTTCTTATTTATTTGTCAAGGTGCGTCCACACGGATACTCGTGTTGTACAGCAGACGCGGAATATGAAACTGGCAGAACAATTTATGCGCAGTGTCGAACAGAACTATAAGATGAAAAGAATGGTTGCTGATTACGCAGATTTGTTATTCGTGAGCCCTAATTATCTCAACGAAGTGATAAAAAAGATGACGGGTATTTCCGCAGGTCACCATATTCGCAATCGTGTGGTTATGGAAGCAAAGCGTATAGCTGCTACTACGGATTACACCATGAAGGAAATTGCTTATTATTTAGGCTTTGACGATACGGCACATTTCAGTAAATTCTTCAAAACAACTTCTGGCAATAATTTTACAGAATTCAAAAAGCAAACACCGGTTCTTTCAATGATTGCGTGATGATGGAACAGACTTAATCAGCCAATCAAAAAAACGTCGGCGTTTTGTCTTGGTACTAGGTACTCGGTACTTTCTTGTCATTTCAAGCTCACGAACGAAGCGAGTCGGAGCGAGAATTCAGCAACGCATAACATTCTAAATGAATGGTCGAAATGACATAATAAGAACCGTCGAGTGTATTTGTCTAGGTACTAGGTACTAAGTACTAAGTACTAAGTACTTCTCTAGCGCCTTTGCGACCCCGATATCATCGGGGCTTTGCGTCTTTGCGAGAGGCCTTTCGATTATGTTACTTCTTAATGAATTATAGTCAGGATTTAAAAAATTTTGACTGAATATTGCCCCGGCTTATCTTTGCACTCCATTTTTGAAAATGGCCCGTTGGTCAAGGGGTTAAGACGCCTCTCTTTCACGGAGGAATCACGAGTTCGATTCTCGTACGGGCTACACAGCCCGCCATAGCTAATAGCGATGGCGGGCTTTTTATTTTAGTAATTCCCCTAAATCGTTACACCAAACCACGCAAAATTCGCTTAAACGTTTTACATCAAAAATTGACGTTTTGTTTTGCTAATCACTGCTTTCTTTCGTTATTAATTGTATTCTATATCGTAGTTTTGCGTCTCAATTTTTAAGACCAAAAATATTACAATGAGCACAGTTAAAGTTGCAATCAACGGATTCGGAAGGATCGGAAGATTGGTTTACCGCCAGATTTATAAAATGGACGGCATCGATGTTGTTGCCATCAACGACCTTACAAGCCCCAAAGTTTTAGCCCATTTGCTCAAATACGATACTGCCCAGGGAAGATTCGACGCTGAAGTAAAAGCCACAGATAATTCTATTATAGTAAATGGTGATGAAGTAAAAATCTACGCACAAAAAGATCCTGCACAAATTCCATGGGGTGAACACCAGGTGGACGTAGTTCTGGAATGCACCGGTTTCTTCACCGATAAAGACAAAGCAGCCGCTCACCTGAAAGCCGGAGCTAAAAAAGTAGTGATCTCAGCTCCTGCCACAGGCGACCTCAAGACAATCGTATTCAACGTTAACCACAATATTCTCGACGGAAGCGAAACGATCATCAGTTGCGCATCCTGCACCACAAACTGCCTTGCTCCAATGGCACAGGTTCTGGATCAAAAATTCGGAATCGTGGGTGGTATCATGCTTACTGTTCACGCTTTCACTAACGACCAGAATACGCAAGACGCTCCCCATCCAAAAGGAGATCTCAGAAGAGCCCGCGCAGCTGCACATAATATCGTTCCAAACAGCACCGGTGCTGCAAAAGCAATCGGACTGGTTCTTCCAAATCTCAAAGGAAAATTGGACGGTACTGCACAACGTGTTCCTGTAATCACGGGTTCTCTTACAGAACTTACAACTGTTCTTTCTAAGAAAGTGACATTGGAAGAAGTAAATGCCGCCATGAAAGCAGCAGCTAACGAGTCATACGGTTACACTGAAGATGAAATTGTAAGCAGTGACGTAATTGGAATGCACTACGGTTCTTTGTTCGATGCAACTCAAACCAAAGTGATGACTGTTGGTGAAGGTCAGTTGGTCAAGACCGTTAGTTGGTATGATAATGAAATGAGCTATGTGAGCCAGTTGGTTCGCACCGTTCATTATTTTGCCAAACTTATCAGCAAATAATAATTTCAAATATTATTTAAGCCGTTCCATTGGGACGGCTTTTTTATTGCCTGTTCCGAATATTCAACACTATTTTACCCTAGCTTTGGAACCCTAAATCTTCAATTCCTGTTGTTATGAGTAAATTTTCTGATTTCAATTTCAAAGGACATAAAGCATTGATCAGGGTAGATTTTAATGTACCCCTGAATGATAAATTCGAAATCACTGATGATACCCGCATGCGCGCGGCAGTACCTACGATCCAAAAAATATTGAAAGATGGTGGAAGTGTGATCCTCATGAGTCATCTGGGTAGGCCAAAGGATGGTCCAACTGATAAATATTCACTCAAACATTTAATCAAACACCTGGGTGAATTACTTCCCGGTACAACTGTTCTTTTCGCGAACGACTGCATAGGGGAACAGGCTTTTCTAACAGCAGGAATGTTGAAACCAGGCGAAGTGCTTCTTCTCGAAAACCTAAGGTTTTATAAAGAAGAAGAAAAAGGCGATGAGAATTTCGCGAAAAAACTTTCCGGACTGGGTGATGTTTATGTAAATGATGCATTCGGTACGGCTCACCGTGCACATGCTTCAACAGCTGTAATTGCAAAATTTTATCCTGCCGATAAAAGAATGTTCGGTTTACTCATGGAAGGAGAAGTTAGCAGTGCAGAAAAAGTACTTCACAGTGGCGGAAAACCATTTACTGCTATAATCGGCGGAGCAAAAGTATCTGACAAAATCCTCATCATCGAAAACTTACTGGAACGCGCAACCGATATTATCATCGGTGGCGGTATGGCTTACACTTTCATGAAGGCCCAGGGAGGAAAGATTGGAAACTCTCTTTGTGAAGGCGACAGGCTCGATACGGCTAATGAACTCCTCGAAAAAGCCAAAGCCAAAGGTGTAAACATCCATTTGCCATCCGATTCTGTAATCGCCGATAAATTCGACGCGAACGCAAATACATCCGCCGCCCCGAGTAATAATATACCTGATGGCTGGATGGGACTTGATATTGGCGAAAATGCCTGCGGACAGTTTACTAATGTCATACACAAATCAAAACTCATTCTATGGAATGGCCCAATGGGTGTATTTGAATTTCCAAATTTTCAACATGGAACCAGGGCAATCGCCCAGGCTGTTGCAGAAGCAACCAAAAAAGGCGCCTTCTCACTCGTTGGTGGCGGCGATTCTGTAGCTGCGGTTAACCAGTTCGGTTATGCCGACAAAGTAAGTTATGTTTCTACAGGCGGTGGCGCCATGCTGGAATATTTTGAAGGAAAAGAACTCCCGGGTATCGCTGCAATCAAATAAATTCATCGCGTGAACATTTAGTAATCCTCCCTGTTTGTATTAACTAAATATGAAGATGCAACCATATCGGTTGACTTCATCGTCTGCACATATAATTATTAATATCTATCTTTATTACGAATAAAAACTCCCGGTTATGAATTCGAAAAACTTATTGCTTATCGTTATCGTTGGCATTATCCTGATTTTTGGCGGATGCGCCTGCTCAGGATATAACGGCTTGGTAAAACAGGATGAAAGTGTAAAAAACGCCTGGAATAATGTTCAAAGTGATTACCAGCGGCGCTCCGACCTGGTTCCGCAACTGGTGAATACGGTAAAAGGTGCTGCTAATTTCGAGCAGACAACCCTAACAAATCTTGTGAACGCAAGAGCAAAAGCAACTTCAGTAAATATTAATGCTGATAACCTGACTCCCGAAAAACTTGCCGAATTTCAACAGGCACAGGGACAATTGGGAGGTGCATTGAGCAGACTACTCGCCGTGGTGGAAAATTACCCCGACCTAAAAGCCACTCAGAATTTTACTCAATTGCAAGGCCAGCTCGAAGGAATTGAAAACAGCATTCGCAATTCCAGGAATAATTTCAACTCAGCAGTGAACGATTATAACGTTAAAGTGAGATCATTCCCAATGAGCATCTTGTCTGGATTATTTGGTTTCAAGGCTAAAGCCGGTTTCGCAGCCGAACCAGGTTCGGAAAAAGCACCGGAAGTAAAGTTCTAATTCCACTATGGCAAATACTTCAAGCCGCAGAATCTGGCTCATATTGCTGGTTGTTGTTGCAATACTGGCCGTCTATTTCGTGAGTGTAAATAATAAGCTGGTTAAAGAAGAGGAGAATGTAAAGCTAACATGGGCAAATCTTCAAACCACTTATCAACGAAGGATGGACCTGGTACCGAGTTTGGTTGCAATTGTTAAAGGTTCAACCGACTACGAAAAACAAACGCTACAGCAAATCACTGAAGCGAGAAGTAAGGCTGCGCAGGTATCCCTGACCGTTGGGTCTGCTACTGCTGAAAACTTTGCAAAACAGGAACGGGCCCAGACAGAAGTTGTAAATTCAACCAACAGAGCCATTGCAGTAATAGAAAATTATCCGGAAATTAAAAGCACCAAAAGTTTTGGCGAGTTGCAAAGTCAGCTTGAAGGAACAGAAAGAAGAATTAAAGTTGCCCGGAACGATTTCAATGGTGCTGTGGCCCAATACAATAAATTAGTGAGAAGTTTTCCGAGCAGTATCGCTGCATCTCTTTTTGGATATAAAACCAAAGAAGGATTCCAAAGCGAAGCTGGCGCAGAATCTGCTCCCGAAATAAAATTCTAAATTTTTCAAAGTGGGTATTTTGAATTTTTGGAGAAAGCCGAGACAATTCTTCTCACCTTCCGAAAGTGAAAAGATGGTTGAAGCGATCCGCAAGGCCGAACAGGAAACCAGCGGAGAGATTCGGGTATTTATAGAAAGTCGTTGTCGCTTTGTGGATCCCATTGATCGCGCCGCAGAAGTTTTTTTTGGATTGAAGATGGAACAGACGGCTGACAGAAATGGCGTACTTGTTTATGTGGCCATGAAGGACCAGCAACTGGCGGTTTTTGGTGACGAAGGCATCCACAAAAAAGTTGGCGACGAATTTTGGAGAACACAGGTTCAAAAAATTCTTGCTCATTTTGATAAATCAGATTATGTGACCGGAATAGCAGCGATGATTACTGAAATTGGAAATGCACTACACCAACATTTTCCATACAACAAATTAACAGACAAGAACGAACTGCCGGATGAAATTGTATTCGGCCGTTAGGAAGGAAATTCAGAAGAAAAAATTCATGAAAAAACTTTTACTGATATTGTTTTTGCTTCCGACCTTTTTTGCAAAGGCCCAGCAAATTCCCAATCCCCCTAACCCTCCCAAATTAGTAAACGACGAAACGGGAACACTTACAGCAACCCAGGCAGCGGCCCTCGAGGCAAAACTTGTTGCGTACGACGATACCAGCTCAAATCAAATAGCAGTAGTAATCATAAAAACAACTGGTGGCTCTGATATTGGAGATTTCGCAACTGAACTTGGCAGAAAATGGGGAATAGGAAATAAGAAAAACAATAATGGTGTTGTATTACTGATTGCAAAAGATGACCACAAAGTATTTATTGCTCCCGGCTATGGTTTAGAAGGAGCATTGCCAGATGCGCTTTGCAAACAAATTGTAGAAACAGATATCGTTCCCAGTTTTAGGGCCGATGACTTCTATAGAGGTATTGATGATGGAACCAACTCCATCATGAAAGCAGCAGCCGGACAATACGAACCTCCCGCCGGATATGCCGAGCGTGGAAAGAAAGGAAAAGGTTTGCCTGGCTTCGCGGTTCTGATAATTATTCTCGTTATAATTTTTATCATTTCAAATATTAATCGTGGCGGTGGCGGATCATTTATGAGCCGTCGCGGATATCGTGGATCTGGCATTCCTCCAATCTGGTGGTTCCCATCAGGTGGCGGAAGTGGCTGGTCCGGCGGCGGTGGAGGCGGCGGAGGCGGTGGCTTTGGCGGCTTCGGTGGTGGAGGTTTCGGCGGCGGTGGCGCCGGCGGTAGTTGGTAACTTGGTTTGTGGCTGGTAGTTTTTAGTTTATAGCAAAGCTCAAAAGAATAGTAAATCCCACCTTAAACGAAAATCACAGAATTATAATGAACAACACATAAACCACAAACTACAAACCAATAGCCACAAACTAAAAAAGCACCCATCTCACGATGAGTGCTTTTTTATCTAAATACTAATTACTTAATCTTCGAATTAATATAATCTATCTGCGATTGCAGGTCCGACGAATTGGATGCATTCGCCTTCGCATTTGATTTCTTAGTGATGATTCCTTTCAGGTAAATATTGTTGATCACCGGACTGGTTTGAGTTTGGAACCTTTGAGGAATGGCATCTCTGAATTCAACAATCAAATCAACGCCTTTCTTCACTTTATCCGTGCTCTGAACTTTAGCCAGGTAATTTGCAAAACCTTCTGTTGCCTCAAACTTTGCCTGAGAAATTGGTAACTCCTTATATTTTGCAGCTACAAAATCAAAATCATTTTCAGTTCCATTTTCAATCAACACAGAGCTGATCGCATCTGCCAGATTTCCTTTTGCAGGCTGGTTAATCATTTTCTTTGCCTCATTGTAAGCAGCTGTTCCATCAAGCTTTGAAAGGCCTTTCAAAGATGCACCCGCGACACTATATGAAGAATCGTAAAGATTTTTTTGGAACAGTGATTTATAATCTGCCTTATTATAAGCTGCCAACAAATTAAGCGCACCAGCTTTTACTGTTGATTTAGGATCATTCTTCGCAAGGTCAACAAGTATTGGTTCGATAGCCTGCTTCAATGCATCTTTCTTCAAATCAATCCTGTCGAGAGTATATTTTCTCAACCCGTAGTATTTATCATGCAGTGCAGTCTTAATAAGATCAATAGCAACTGGATTTTCAGCCTGCTTCAAACAAGCTGCAATGGCTTCCCTGCGATCTACATAAAGTCCGGCATATTTATACTGATGCACGAAATTTTCCAATGTTTTATTGTCTTTCTTCTCGCACAACAAGGTTTTTTCTGCATCAACATTCACGAGATCAGGTTTGCTTTCATAAGGAAGTTCAATATTTTCTTCCCTGTTCTTAACCCAGATATTATAACGAACTTTTTTAGTGCCATTATAAACGTCTATAGCTGCAGGAAACTGGAAAGCATTTACCCCATTTTGCGTTTGCTTAATGTTTATTGTAACTTTCTTTGCTGCATCATCATATTTATAGTTGATTTCCAACTTCGGGTGGCCGGCACCGAAATACCACTGATTAAAAAACCAGTTCAAATCTTTCCCGCTTACTTCTTCAAGAGCCAGACGAAGCTGATGTGCTTCGCCATTCTTGAATTTGTTTGTATTGAGGTAAAGATTTAATCCTTTAAAGAATGCGCTGTCGCCAACATAACGACGTAGCATATTTAAAATGCGACCACCTTTTTGGTAGCTTACTAAATCAAATACATCTTCTTTATCGCTGTAGTAAAATCTTACGAGATTCTTTTGTGCATCCGGAGGATTGTTTACATAAGATTGCATCTCAGTATAATTCTCTTCACCTGCAGCATCTGCACCATATTTGTATTCGTTCCACAAATACTGACTGTAATCTGCGAATGATTCATTAACCGTGATATTGCTCCAGCTTTCGCAGGTTACATAATCACCGAACCACTGGTGAAATAATTCGTGGGCAATTACACTTTCCCATGAATTGCCATCTACAAGCTGCCTGGCATCCTGTTGAGCGCTTTCCTGGTGCAGGGTTGCTGTAGTATTTTCCATCGCCCCACTTACATAATCTCTGCCTACAATCTGTGAATATTTCTGCCATGGATATGCAACACCAGTGATCTTCTCATAAAAAGCAATCATTTCAGGAGTGAGACCAAATATTTTTCTGGCAACAGGTGCATATTCCTTCTCTACATAATAACTAACTTCTTTTCCTTTATAGCTGTCTTTAATTATAGCATAATCGCCAACACCAATAAAGAATAAATAAGGTGAATGGGGCAGATCCATTTTCCAGTAATCAGTACGCGTTCCATCAGCATTCTTGGTTTGCTGTAATAATTTCCCGTTGCTCAATGTCACATATTTATCCGGCACGGTAAGGAAGAATTCATCCGTACATTTTTGATTTGGTTTATCGATGGTGGGGATCCAAACCGAAGTTCCTTCAGTTTCACCCTGTGTCCAGATTTGGGTAGGCTTATCTTTTTCTTCTCCGGTTGGATTGATAAAATATAATCCCTTTGCATCATTTATAGCTGCACTTCCCTGAACTTTTACTTCATTGGGTTTTGCTGTATAATCGACATATATCTTATATTCTTCATCCTTCTTATAAGTTTTGTCGAGTTTTATTTTAAGGAACCATCCGTCGTAATCAAATTTTAATGGAAGAGTAGTGGTTCCGCGAACAAGGGCAACTTTATGAATATCCATTCCTTTTGCGTCGAGTTCCAGGGAATCAGTAGGATAAAAATGAGGTTTTAATGTGATCCAGGTTTTGCCGTTAAGCTGAGACTTAGAATAATCGAAATGAGCATCAAGCTTCGTATGCACCAAATCGTTAATTTTTGTAGGGGTGGCTCTGTATACGCTTTTCCAGGTGGTGTCCTCAGGCCCATCTTCCTGAGCCTTACCTGCAATAAAGCATACCAGTAGAATCAAAGTCGCAAGTGTTTTCTTCATATTTTGAATTTGAGGCGTAAAAATAAGGAGACCATCTATGGCTAACACAAATTTTTTGGATAAGTGGTATGTTTTATCCAATTCCAGTAGATTTGCTATAAGCTTATTACTATTAATTCGTTCTATTAGAAATATTGAGCTTGATGCGAAAGCTTTTCATCGTCTTTCTTCTACTCTTGCCGGCCAGAATCCTTTTTAGCCAGCAACTACACTTCGTATATATTCAATCTGATAATCATATACCATTTTACGCGAGAGTCGGTGCAAATTCTTTCAGTTCATCAGCAGCTGGCTACCTGATTGTTCCCAAATTGCCCGACAGCAGCTATGAATTCATCCTCGGATTTCCAAAATCAACCGGACCTGAATGGACCTTTAATTTCAAAGTAAATAAAAAAGACCTGGGATTTCTCTTTAAAGATTTTGGAGAAAAAGGATGGGGTTTATTTAATATCCAAAGTATGGATGTGATCATGGGGTCAAAAAAGGAGCAGAAGGATAAAACAGCAGAACGACATAAATCAAATTCCGGTGCAACGGTTGCCAGCGATCCGTTTTCGGTTTTACTCGCTGCCGCCGTCAGTGATTCATCAATTAAAGAAACTCCGGTAGTTATAATTGATAAGAAAGTAGAAACGGAGGCAGTTGCATCTAAATCAAATAAAGACTCCAGTGCGGTTGCTTTGTCAACGGCAAAAAAGCCGGATACGGAAACACCTAAAACGCCAGATAAGAAATCTTCCGGATCTAAAACAGAAGCCGCAGCAGGGGTGGTTGCTTTCAGTAGCAAACCAGACAGCACACTAACTGCTAATGCAAACAAAAAGACTCCGGATAAAAAGGCAGAAACAAATGCTGCCATTCCGGTTGTATTGAAACCCGATTCTGCCCTTGTAGTAAACAATTCAAAGAAAACCGAAGAAACAAAATCCAACGTAACATCTGAATCAAAAACAAATACTGCCTCCCAGGATAGTGTTGCTAAAATGATTGCAGCGAATTCAAATCAATCCACAAAACTTTCATTGGATCCCAATACGGGAAAGGCGGAAGTGAAGCCCACAAATAATCCTGTTGTGACAGAAAAAACTGCTGTTGTTGTTCCGGCTGCTGATGCTTCTAAGAAAAATACAAAAGCAAAAACAACTGCAGAAAAAAATGAAGCCGCAGCTTCATACACGAAAGTGAAAAAAATGATGGAAAGGCATAGTGCTGATGGAACAGAATTGATTTATGTAGATGAATACCCCGGAGGTAAAAAAGACACTGTGAGGATATTAGTACCTTCTGGAAAAGAAACAACATCTAAAAATCCCACGAATACTTCCAATAGTGGTGGTGCTAAATTTCTGGATATGACAGTTGCACCACGCTCTGATGTAAAGCCTGAAACTGCTACTGTTAAAAAAGAAGAAAAAAAGGACAACTCAAATCTTTCACTCGGAAATGATTCAGCAACCGATACAAATACTGCTAAACCTGCGTCCTCTTCTCCTTCAACAAATCCAAATTGTAAACTGGTTGCGGGTTCAGATGATCTCGATCAAACGAGAAAGAAAATGATTAGCAAAACTGAGGAGGACGATATGATTGCCGTTGCTTTAAAGGCATTTAAGCAAAAATGTTTCACAGTGGATCAGGTAAAAATTCTGAGTTATGTTTTTCTTAAAGACCCGGGTAAATACAAATTGTTTGATGTTGCATTTCCATATGTCTCCGACCCTTCCAATTTTCAAATTTTAGAGAATCAGTTATCTGATTCCTACTATATTAATCGCTTCAGGGCGCTCGTGCAAAAATAATTTTCATCAGGGAAAAATATGTCCAGGTATTTTGTTGAAGTAACGTATAAGGGCACCCGCTATGCAGGTTTCCAAACGCAAAAGAATGCAAATTCCATTCAGGCTGAAGTGGAAAAGGCATTCACTATATTCTACAAAACGCCGTTTAATCTCACAGGATCTTCCCGGACTGATGCAGGAGTGCATGCGCTTCAGAATTATTTTCACTTTGATTTTGAAGAAGAAATTTTGACTGCTCAGGTTTATAATCTCAATGCCATATTGCCTTCGGATATCGTTATAAAGAAGATTATTCCGGTAGCAAACGAAGCTCATAGCAGGTTCGATGCGTTGAGCAGGGAATATAAATATTTCATTTACCAGAATAAAAATCCTTTCCTGGAAGACCGGGCCTATTTTTTCCCATATTCATTGAACAGCGATCAAATCAATGAAGCCGCAGAAGTATTAAAAGAATATTCCGACTTCACCAGTTTCTCAAAAAGAAACACGCAGGTAAAAACCTTTCAGTGCCAGATCAACGAGAGTAAATGGATTTTTGAAGATGGATGTTGGGTGTATCATGTAAAAGCAAATCGATTTCTAAGAGGCATGGTACGCGGTTTGGTTGGAACGATGTTGCAGGTTGGAAGAGGTAAAATAGACATAGACAATTTTAGAAAAATTATTGAAGCGAAGGATTGCACGCAGGCTGATTTCGCTGTTCCCGCGCACGGATTGTTTCTCATTTCCGTAAAATATTCTGAAATTTTTTCTTTGTAGCTATTGCAAAAATTATTTTCGTGTATTAGGTTTGCGGTAATTATACCGTGAGTATGCGTAATTATTTCTCCAATTTGTTTCCCGCCATCATATAAGGCACGACTAATAGCGGTCGAATCGATGGATTAAGGTTGCTAGCGCAAGCTGTGTCCATACTGCATTCTATCGACCGAATCGAAAAATTCCTTTATTAATCGAATCACGAATTGAATTCATGTTGTCATGAATTGCGTGCAGCATGTGTTCTATTCATGCATTCACCAATCTCATAAAAATGAAACTTTTTACTCGTTTCGTTGGGCAACTTTTTTTGCTCATCGCTTCAACTTATATTTCTCAAACTTCGTTTACCCAAACCCGGGCTTTTGGAAAAGTACTGGACCAGCAGGGAAATCCCCTGGCATCGGTAAACGTGCTACTATTGGCTGCCAGCGATTCCAGTCTGGTTAAAGGTATCGTAACCGATCATGATGGTTTATATGAATTTCAAAATATTAATTCGGGAAAATTTTTATTGAGTTACAGTTATATTGGCTTCCAGCAAATGTTTTCAAGTCCATTTCATACTTGGGAAAAAAATGAAATTGATTTGGGCTCAGTTAATCTTTTAGAATCAAAAGTGCAACTCAATACTGTAACCATATCAGCCAAAAAGCCATTGCTGGAACAAAAAATAGACCGGATGGTGATCAATGTTCAAAACAGCATTGTGTCATCCGGTTCATCGGCGCTGGATATTTTAGAAAGATCTCCGGGAATTTCGGTGAACCGGCAATCGAATATTATTTCAATGAATGGAAAGGATGGCGTTCAGGTAATGATAAATGGCAAGATGAGTTACATGCCAATGGAGGCATTGGTGCAAACGCTGGCTGGTATTAATTCATCCAATATTGAAAAAATAGAACTGATCACAACTCCTCCGGCTAATATGGATGCTGCAGGAAACGCGGGTTTCATCAATATTGTGCTCATCGCCAATACAAACTTTGGCACCAATGTAAATGTGTCGGGAACATTGGGTTATAGCGTGGGAGTGAATGCACAGGCCTCTGTGAATTTTAATCACCGTCAGGGTAAATTTAATTTCTATGGTGATTATTCGGTCTTGCATGAAAAGTATTTGCAGCGCATAGATTTTTATCGCCAGTTCATGTATCAGGGAAAAAATATCGAAAGTGAAGGAGAGTCAATCCGAGATGCACAACAAACGAATCATAATATGAGAATTGGGTTAGATTATCAGTTAGGAAAGAAAACGGTGTTGGGAATTTTAGGCGCAGGATATCTCAATAAATGGACCATGGATGCAAATGCCACGAATGATATTCAGTCAGACAAACTTGTTGATACCACTATAAAAATGAAGACGGATGAAATCAACCAGTGGAATCATGTTATGGGAAATTTAAACCTGGAGCATAGTTTCAGCAATAATGGAAAATTGTTGGCAGATGTAGATTATATCTATTATCACGACAATAATCCATCGAATTATAAGAGCGATTGGTATGATGGTTCGATGAAATTCTTGTACAACGAAAATATGGCAGTACAGAAACAAACTCCTATAAATATTTTCGTGGTCAATACAGATTATTCCATGAAATTGGGTAAGGCAGTGGATTGGGAAGCAGGGTTAAAATATACCAGCTCCAAATTCAGGAATAATGTTTCATTAGACCGGCAGGAAGGAAATGATTGGAAAAGAGACGAGGATTTATCGGCTAAATATAATTTGCTGGAATGGATTGCTGCAGGGTATAGTTCTTTTAATATTCAGGCAAATGCAAAAACCAGTCTGAAGTTTGGGTTAAGATATGAATTTACCAGATCTAATTTGCGAAGTGAGAAGCAGGCAAACGTTGTTGACAGGAGGTATGGAAATTTCTTTCCGACGGTATTTATTTCAAGAAAATTGAATGATGACCAGTCGCTCAACCTTGGGTATAGCCGAAGAATTTCAAGGCCAACATTTAATGATATGGCGCCCTGGGTAATTTTTGTGGATCCTAATACTTTTTTTTCGGGCAATCCTGCCTTGCAGCCTTCGATCACTGATAATTTCAAGATTGATTATCTGATAAAGAAGCTGGTGTTTTCGCTGTCTTACAGCTACGACAATAATCCCATTGCTTTTATGCAAAGCAGGGTTGACACAGTGAGGGACAAACAGATCTTGGCTTCGGATAATATGGACTATATGCATACCGTGATTTTCAATTTAATTGCGCCGGTGAATGTGGGTGACTGGTGGACTATGCAATGGAATGTTTCGGCTACTGTGCAAAAGGGCCGTGCATTTAATAATAAGGTTCCTTTTGAGCTTAGTCAGAACTATTTCAGAGTGAGTTTGAATCAAACCATAAAACTTCCCCGGGATTTTGCGATTGATATTTATGGGCAATACCTGTCAAAGAGCCTGATAGGTGTTTATGTTAGAGAGCCGTATGGAGTTGTTGATATTGGTGTGCAAAAGAAGGTAAAGGGAAATAGTGGTAAGCTGCGCTTAGTGCTTCACGATATATTTAATACTGGCGGCTGCAGAAAGGTTGAGGCACAGTTATCGGAGCAGAATTTGAATGTGAAATTCTCCGGGCAGTTTGAGAAACGCACAATTAGTTTGACCTACTCCAGGAGTTTTGGAAAGAATAGTTTGAAAGCGAAGAGGGAGCGTGGAACGGGCTCGGAGGAGGAGCTTGGCAGGGTACAGTAGGAATCTGAGGTTGGTAGATAAAAAAAATTTAAGGCCTCAAATCCTTGTTCAGAGGGGATTTGGGGCCTTTTAACAATTAATGTTTTCAAAAAAGATTTGGCGGCAAGGATTCCAGTCCTATCTTTGCGGCCCGCTTTGAAAAAAGAGGGGAAGTTCTTGAGAGATAGGAGATTCGTTTTGAAAAAAAGCAGTTAGAATTTTGGTGAAATAAGAAATGGCTATTACCTTTGCAGCCCTTTGCAAAACGAACGACACCTGGCCGGAAGATGAGTAGAGTGTGTGAATAAAAAGAGGCCGAAAAATTTGGTGTAAAGATTTCTCACTGTAACTTTGCAGTCCGCTTCAAAAAAGAAGCATTAGTTCTTGATCCTTAGCAAATTATTAGCCTTTTTTTCGGAAATTTTTTCCCTGAAAATTTGGTAGAAATAAAAACTCTCTTACCTTTGCAGCCCGTTGAAAAACGGCTGCGTAAGCAGGATAAGATCTTTGAAAGTTTGGAAGCAACAGCACTTTCTGATATTCATATCAGAAGGGTAAGGTAAACCAGCCAAAAAATTTGATTTAACGAGCAATCGTCAAAATCTCACATTATTTACAATGGAGAGTTTGATCCTGGCTCAGGATGAACGCTAGCGGCAGGCTTAATACATGCAAGTCGTGGGGC
>PSRI01000158.1 GCA_003175935.1 Bacteroidota bacterium | reverse complement strand
TAAAGTTGATGCATTGCTTTGTGTGAGACAGGATCTGATTCCTCAACAGGACCAACTATTACAAGCCTTGCATTTGGAATTCGATTCAGTAATATATTGAAGGCTGCAATTAAAACTTCAATTCCTTTATCTTTATTAACTCTCCCAATATATCCTAACATTATTTCCTGGCCAGTTAGTTTCATTTCAGACTTCAATCTCGACGCACCCTCCAGGTTAGGCTGACTACGTGAAAAAGCTTTTACATCAATTCCGTTGCAACTGCCATTTTCGATTACGATGCTTTTTTCCGGGGTTAAAATTCTTCTTTCAATGGCATGTTGTCGGAGCGATTCGCTCACAACCAGCACTATTTTGGAGAGGCTGCAGGTAAAATATTCAGCCCTTGTAACTAACCATCCTTTAAATCCGTGTTTGGTGTCGGAATAAAGTCCATGCAGTGTAAAAATTCGATTTCTAATCCTAAGAAGCCAGCATGCGAGGATAATGAGGAATCCTGACTTCGGATTTCCCGCATTAACGATATCAGGCTTTTCTGATTTGAGAATGCGAATGATTTGGAAAAGAATTCTTAGATCACGCAGTGGCGAAATTCTTTTGGTAAAATCGACAGTGTGTAATCTGGCATTTTCTTTTTTAGCCAGCATGCTTATTTCTTCTCCGGGCCCACTTATCAATATCACTTCATATCCTTTAGTAACCAGAAAGCTCACCTGTCCTTTCAGGAAATTTGCACAAAATGAACTGGATACTCCGATAATAATTTTAGGCATAATGTGAACCTATAAAATGGGGCCTGAATTTAGCAACAAAAAAACGATTCTCTCGCAAAGGAAATTGTCAATTTATTTTTAAGTTGAACCCAACTTTGGTAATATTAGGGTGTTGATAAAGCTCACCAAATTAAAATTGCAAATTTGAACCAGTTTCAAGATTGGATTCTCGGCGCATTCTGGATAGTTGTCTTCTCTTACCTCCTGTTTCGTATTGCCACAATTAAAAATGAAGACGGAAGATGGCTGGTTGCTGCATTTATTGCAAAGATCCTGGCAGGAATTGCTTACGGCTATCTTTTTCAAAAATTGTATCCGCAAAATGATACCTGGATTTATTTTTCAGAATCAGTGAATGAGACCCAAACTTTGCTCCACAATCCAAATACATATTTCAATTCACTTTTTTATGGAACTCACCAGGACCATATACCAGACTTTTTTTCCAGTAGCGATAATTCATACTGGAAATACCTTGGAACTTATGTCTTAATCAAATGGTTGTCTGTAATCAATTTGCTGAGTGGCAGTAATTATTATGTTGATGTAATTTTTTTCAATTTATTTATCACACTTGCTTTATTTGGGTTATATCTCACCGCTAAAAAAACATTGGTCTTTAATAATCGTTGGGTATTTCTTATCATTTTCTTTTTCCCCGGCTTATTGTTTTGGGGAAGCGGAATACACAAGGATGGTTTAGTTGTGATGTTATGTGCCTCGATAATAGTTTCGGGTTTCAAAATCTCTAAAGGAAATGAGAATTCTGCACTCAAATGGTGGGTGCTCGGAATTGCGGGTTTTGTTTTATTATTCTTCGTGCGAAATGTATTTGCGATACTGCTGGCTCCGGCGATCATCGCGTGGCTGTTTTCTGTAAAATTCAGGCGGCTAACTTTCGGAATTTTTTCGATTACCTATTTGATCTGCCTAGTTTTATTTTTTTCCTCTGCTCTTTTGCCGGATACATTTAACCTGCCGTTAAAGATGGCGGAGCGTCAGCATACTTTTATTATTCTGCCGGCAAATTCAAGGTTGGAAATAAGAGAACTGGAACCAGGCTTAAAAAGTTATTTATCTGTACTTCCACAGGCTATTAATCATAGTTTCCTGAGGCCCTATCCAAATGAATTGAAAGGGGGTTTATATTATCTTTCTTTTTTAGTGCTCCTGCTTTTTTACGCGATCATAATATATGTATTGCTCTTTTTTAGAAAAGAGCTTATTAATATTTTACGGAACCCATTTTCGATTTTTTTGTTATCATTTGCGATCTGCTCCTATTTATTAATCGGTTATACGGTACCGATAACCGGCGCAATTGTGCGATATAAAGCTTTTTACGAAGTGTTGTTATTAATACCATTTGCAGCAGCAATTCCTTTTAGAAAAGATCATAGATAAAAATTTTTTTATTTCAACAGCCTGATAGCCAGAAAGCAATGAATTTTCAGAGGTAAATCGGCCCTAGGATTAAACAAAATAATAATATAAATTTTTTTCTGGTATTTCCCCAATTTTTCCACACTTATCTTAAAATAGTATGAAGTTTTTCTTGAACAATTCAGTAAAAACGATATTTTTGGACCTCGCCCTTAGTTTTTGAAACCGTTTCATACACATTACAAAATTTAATCAATGGAATCATTGCGCTTTAAAGCTATCGACAATCTTTTAACTGCGACCAAAGAGGTCAAGGTTGAAGGCTCTGCTAAAGTGACTGCCATTTTTGGCCAAAATGTTTTTACATTAAAGACAGCCCGCGAATACTTGAGTGATGAAGCTTATAAAAGTTTATTTGCCTCAGTAAAATCCGGTAAAAGGATTGACCGCGCCATGGGTAACCAAATTGCTGCAGGTCTCAGGCATTGGGCGGAAGAAAAAGGAGTTACACACTTCACACACTGGTTTCAGCCATTAACTGGAACTACTGCAGAAAAACATGATTCGTTCTTTACCTTAAAGAGCGATGGAACTGCGATTGAAGAATTTGATGGTGCCGCTCTTATTCAGCAGGAGCCGGATGCATCCTCATTCCCTTCTGGAGGTCTCCGCGCCACTTTTGAAGCTCGCGGTTATACTGCCTGGGATCCTTCATCTCCCATTTTTATTATGGAGATCGGACAAGGAAAAACACTTTGTATCCCTACTATATTTGTATCATATACCGGCGAATCTCTTGATGCTAAAACTCCATTGCTCCGTTCATTGGAAGCATTGAACAAGGCTGCTGTGGATGTTTGCAATTACTTCGACAAAAACGTAACAAAAGTTACTGCAACCCTGGGATGGGAGCAGGAGTATTTTGTTGTTGATGCTGGTTTGGTTAATGCTCGTCCAGATATTCTCATGAGTGGTCGCGCTGTATTTGGCCACACGCCTGCTAAAGGCCAGCAATTGGAAGATCATTATTTCGGTTCTATTCCTGAAAGAGTTTACGCTTTCATGAGAGATTTTGAAGAAGAATGTTACAAGCTTGGAATTCCTTTAAGAACCCGTCACAATGAAGTTGCTCCAGCGCAATTTGAATGTGCACCTATTTTTGAAGAAGTAAGTCTTGCCGTAGATCATAATCTTCTCATGATGGATGTTATGACCCGTGTTGCAAAGAGTCACAATCTCACGGTTCTGCTTCACGAAAAACCTTTCGCAGGTATCAATGGTAACGGAAAGCATAACAACTGGAGCATGGCTACAGACACAGGTGTGAACCTGCTGGCTCCTGGCAAAACTCCAAAGACAAACCTAATGTTCCTTACATTCTTTGTGAATGTAATTAAAGCTGTAGATGACTACGCTGATCTCCTTCGTGCTTCAATCGCTTCTGCGGGTAATGACCACCGCCTTGGCGCAAACGAAGCACCTCCGGCAATCATTTCTGTATTTATCGGAAAGTTCCTCACTGAAGTTTTGAATGAAATCAAATCAAGAGTGGGTGACAAATTCACAGAGCAGGACGAAATTTTATTGAAACTTGATATTCATAAAAACATTCCTGAGCTGTTACTTGACAACACTGACCGTAACCGTACATCTCCATTCGCTTTCACAGGTAATAAATTCGAGTTCCGTGCCGTGGGTTCTACAGCAAACTGCGCAATCCCGATGACTACTTTGAATGCTATTATGGCTGATACACTGGTGAAATTCAAGAAAGAAGTAGATGCACTGGTCGAAAAAGGTGAGAAGAAAGAAATCGCAATCATGCATGTGATTCGTGAGTTCATTGTAAGCGGCGACAAAGTATTGTTCGAAGGAAATAACTATAGCGACGAATGGCATCATGAAGCTGAGCGCCGTGGTTTACCCAACGTTAAGACAACTCCTTTGGCACTCGATGCAATGGTTACTGCAAAGGCTAAAAAACTGTACCACGACCTTGGCATTTACAATCATTCGGAACTTGAAGCCCGTCATGAAATTGAACTGGAAAAATACATTAAGAAAGTTCAAATTGAAAGCCGCATTATGGGTGAATTATGCACCAGCACTATTCTTCCAAGCGCTATCAAATATCAGAACGTCCTCATCAATAATATTAAAGGTTTGAAAGATGTAGGTCTTGCCAAATCTTCTTACGAAAACCAATTACAAATCCTTGAAAAAATTTCTGAGCATATCGCCAAGGTTTCTGAATTGGTAGAAAAAATGATTGAAGCAAGAAAAATTGCAAACAATATTTCTGAAACACGTACCAAGGCAATCGCTTATCAAAGCCAGGTTAAAGACACTTTCTTTGATTCGATTCGCTATCACGTTGACAAACTGGAATTGCTGGTAGACGATCAGTACTGGTTGTTACCGAAATACCGTGAAATATTATTTTTAAGATAATAAGCAACAACATAGGAAAAATTAAACCCCGTTTTTTGAGACGGGGTTTTCATTTATATTTAATTAATGATACTTAAAACGGAGCTACAAAATTTCCCTCTGTTATTCGAATTTTTTGGCTGCCCGTACCATTTAGATAAACATCTCCTTCAAAGGTTCCCTTAATCATATTATCGTCAACTGCAATTATTTTACAAGTAAAAGGTAATTCCGGGTTGGGGAACAAGCCGCTTCCATAAGTAGTTGTTCCTGTTGCGGGATGATACACAAGCGCAGATATTACACTACCCTGTTGAATATCTCCGTAAGTTCCCACAGCAATTGGAGATATGTCATTTAAAATGATATTTATTCCTTCTGCATCATTTGGATCTTCATTAAGTTTTGCAGAAATATTTATCGAATATTGAGTGCCGCCAGGTCTTGTACTCAGGGCTTTAAGACTGCCGGTAAAATTCTTTTTTGCTCCATCAATTTTACAATGGAAATATGTGGAGGCAAGGGTGTCTAAGACAGGAGGACTTTGCGTCTGAGGGCCGGAACTTTCGGTAAAAGAAAGCTCTTTCTGACAGGAAAAAAGGATTATCACTGCCGACAATAGTCCCAAATTTCGGGTCAAAATACTAAGCTTCATGTATTTAGGCTTTAGAGGTTTCAATTCGCGCCTACTTAATCAAGATTCCTGCCAGACCTGTAAAAATAATTTTGTAAAATTTAAACTTCGGGCCTGTCCCGAGATCAAATACTGGTCTGTTTATTTACCTAAATCATTTGAATTGAAAAGGATTACCCTCATATTCCTTTTAGCATTTGTATGGTTGTGCAGCGCATCTGCCCAGGGTCATGTAAAAAAGCATGAGATGGAGAAGATGCAACTCAATGCGCAGCAAAAAAGCAGTTTGCAATCGCTCAAAAAAGAAACGAAAAGCAAAAAACAATCCATTCTGGCTGATAAAAGTCTTTCGGATGAACAAAAGAGCGAGCAATTGAGAAATTTGAAAATGGAAAGAAAAAAAGAATTGCAAAAAATTCTAACTCCCGCGCAAATTCATCAGCTCAAAAAAATGAGAAAGGAACAGATGAAAAAAAATTACAGGTCAGTCGCAGAAATACAGAGAAGAAGGTTAATTGAGAGAAACGAATTAGGAATTCAGTTTTGAATTAAGTGCTTACTTCTGAAACAAAAAAACCACGCAAATGCGTGGTTTTCTATTTTAGTTTTGGTTGCTTATGCCATTTTAAAAGATTCCAGGAATTTCGTTGTGAAATTTCCTTTTCTGAAATCTTCGTTCCTCATCAATTGCTGATGGAAAGGAATAGTTGTTTTAACCCCCTCGATTACATATTCACTAAGGGCTCTGCTCATTGTATTAATTGCTTCTTCCCGGGTTCTGGCTATAGCAATGATTTTTGCAATCATCGAATCATAGTATGGAGGAATAACGTATCCTGCATATGTGTGTGAATCTATTCTCACTCCATGGCCACCAGGCTGATGAAGAACGGTGATTCTTCCGGGAGAGGGCCTGAAATCATTATAAGGATCTTCAGCATTTATTCTGCATTCGATCGCATGCATTTCAGGATAATAATTTCTGCCTGATATAGGGTCTCCCGAAGCGATTTTTATTTGTTCTTTAATGAGATCGAAATTGGTCACTTCTTCAGTTACGCAGTGCTCCACCTGGATCCTGGTATTCATTTCCATGAAGTAGAAATTGCGGTGCTTATCTACCAGGAATTCGATGGTTCCAACACTTTCGTAATTAATTGCTGAAGCCGCTTTTACCGCTGCCTCACCCATTTTCTCTCGAAGTTCAGGTGTCATAAAAGGCGAAGGTGATTCTTCAACCAGTTTTTGGTGGCGGCGCTGTATGGAACAATCTCTTTCACTAAGATGGCAAACCTTACCGTAACGGTCACCTGCTACCTGAATTTCAATATGGCGCGGCTCTTCAACGAATTTCTCCATGTAGAGTCCGTCATTTTTAAAAGAAGCACCTGCCTCCATTTTTGCAGTGCTGTATGCTTTTTCCAGTTCACTTTCTTCCCAAACCACTCGCATACCCTTTCCGCCACCGCCAGCAGTAGCTTTAAGGATTACAGGATAACCAATTTCTTTTGCGAGACCTTTAGCTTCATCAAGACTTTGCAACAAACCTTCGCCTCCCGGGACAACAGGTACACCTGCTTTGATCATTGTTTCTTTGGCGGTGATTTTATCACCCATGGCATTGATCATTTCAGGAGTGGGACCGATGAATTTAATATCGTGTTCTCCGCAAATTTGTGCAAAGCGGGAATTTTCTGCGAGGAAACCATAACCTGGGTGAATTGCATCAGCATTTGTAATTTCTGCTGCTGCCATCAGGTGAGGAATATTTAAATAGGAGTCGCTGCTTTGTGGTCGACCGATACAAACAGCTTCATCTGCAAAACGTACGTGGAGACTGTCTTTGTCAGCAGTGGAGTAAACCGCAACAGTTTTAATTCCCATATCCTTGCACGTGCGTATAACGCGAAGCGCAATTTCTCCTCTGTTGGCAATTAATATTTTTTTGAACATCTATCGGATTTAAGAATGAACAGAATGCTTTTACGAATTGGATGATTGCATCATTTATTTGCAATGCCATCAAACCGTAAATTCATTATGCCGGTTCAACCAGAAACAACGGTTGATCGTATTCAACCGGACTAGCATCTTCAACCAATATTTTTACAATTTTCCCTTTGATCTCACTTTCAATTTCATTGAAAAGTTTCATGGCTTCAATTATGCAAACCACTTTACCAGGCGAAACTTCGTCTCCAACTTCCACAAAAATGGGCTTGTCGGGAGAAGGTCTCCTGTAAAAAGTTCCGATCATTGGGCTCTTGATTGTGAGCAAATTTTCCGTTTTCGCATCAACGGATTTAGACTTATCTGGAGCAGCGCCAGCTGAGGGCGCCTGAGGAGCGGCAATAGGAGCAGGAGCATAAACCGGAGCGGGAGCTGCGGCTGTAACAACCTGGGTAATGTTTTCTTCCTTTTGCTTGATTGTTATTTTGAAATCTTTCTGTTCTACGCTTATCTCACCAATATTTGACTTGTTGATGATCTTGATCAACTCCTGAATTTGTTTGAAATCCATGTGTAGTTAATTTAAGAATTTACCCTCCCGCACGGAAAACGGATGGCTAAGATAGGAATTCAAGTCTAATAAAACCAAAAACTTATGACCTCATTCCTATTGGGGCTGATTACAATTTTCTTAAAACGATTTTTTTGAGGACGAATCCGTGATAAGTCTACTTAACTCTTTCAACGTACTCACCTGTTTTAGTGTTGACGCGAATTTCTTCACCTTCATCTACAAACAAAGGGACCATAACGGTTGCGCCGGTTTCAACTGTTGCAGGTTTTAAAGTGCGAGTTGCAGTATCTCCTCTTACTCCGGGTTCACTGTATGTAACTTTTACTACAATTTTATCGGGAAGTTCAACGCTCATTGGTTGTTCTGTTTCGGTATTTATTAATACAGAAACTTCCTGGCCATCTTTCAAAAATTGTGGAGCGTCTACAAGTTGTTCGCCCATCGCAATTTGTTCGAAAGTTTCAGCGTCCATGAAATTATATCCCGTATCGTCTTTATATAAATACTGAAATGCTTTTCTTTCTACGCGTACGGGGAAAATGTTATCTCCGGAGTTCCATGTTTTTTCAATGGAACGGCTGTTATCAACGCCTTTTAATTTTGCCCAAACCTTGGCAGCGGCTCTTGCTGTTTTATTTTCACCAAATTCTACCACGGAATACAGGCTTCCATCCAATTTCAGGATCATGCCCCGGCTAATGTCTGCTGTAGTTGCCATTTTTCTAGATTTTCAAAGTGGCGCAAAGATAAGCGGAAAATGCATTGAAATGAAGCGAAAACAGGGTTGCATGCTATAAGAAATTATGATTAAGGTTAATTACCGGCAGTAATATCTAAGTGATTGCTTCTAAGCGAATAATAATAGATAAGATATCCCGTTAGCCATAAAACAATGCAAATTTTCCTTAACAAGTTGTTTGAATTTTTGCGATTATTTTTATAAAAAATATGAAATGAAGAACCTTCTGATGATAACAATCTTTACCCTGGGTACTAACATGTTGATGGCACAGGCAGATTCTACAAAACCTGTTTTTGCAAGATATCCTTTGCCGCAATTTTCTATTCTCCTGCCAGATAGCATCAATTATTTTTCAAAATTCGATTTGCCAAAAGGTGAGGCTACAATTATCATATTATTTAGTCCGGATTGTGAACATTGTCAACATGAAACTGAGCTTATCCTCAAAAACATCGACAAATTCAAAGGGACGCATATCGTAATGACAACAACGCTTCCATTTGAAAAGATGAAAGAGTTTTATAATAAATATAATCTGAAAGATTATCCCGCAATAACTGTGGGCCGGGACACGAAACATTTTTTTGGAGGCTATTTTAGTCCTGCCATTCATTCAGTTCCATTTATAGCCATTTATGATAAGAATGAAACTTTCAAAAAGGTTTTTGATGGTGGACAAAAAATTGAAGTGCTGCTGGATGCACTGAATTAATTTCTTCAGTCCAAAGCTTCACATATTATTTTAAAATTGACCAGGCCCTTTTCGAAATGATGATTTAATTGCTTTTTAAATATTGGGGCCATGAGTCGTGCAACCGGAAATGGAAGATCTCCTTTATTTCTCCATGTAACCAGCGTGGTACTGCCTGTTTGAAATAGCGTCCAGCTATTGTCGGCCTTCGATTTCCAGGGTTTCAAAAATTGAGTTTGAAAATGGAGAGATTGATTGATGGTGCGGTTAGCAAGCGTTAGTATACCTGTTCCGATTTTTTTTCCCTGCCAGCGGAGGTTGTGGCCAATAGATCCCGGCTCACCAGAGATTACAAAATTCGCGTCCGGCTCCATCAACATCCATGGGTTCCATTTAATTTGAGTATTGAGATCGCTTAGTACTGCAAAAATTTTTTCTGACGACTGATTTACAATGATACTTCTTTCAATCAGGTAATGAGATGGGGCAACCAGTGCTACCACAAATACCGTAAGTATTAGAGCAAGAATGAAATATACGACTACCATGAAAATCGCCGATAAGGCTTCGAAATTAAATGTAAACCCCAAAAAAATCAAGGTGGATTATATACGTGAAAGCAGTATAGAAAAAAATTCCCTTGAATCGTAAACCGGGCTAATTCACTACCGATAAGCAATTCGTCCTTGGAATTTGGACATCAGCCCATTAACTTTGGCTCGCAATTTTTTTATCTTACTGTATAAATTTTACAATCTCATGAAAGTAACTGTTGTAGGCGCTGGAGCAGTTGGAGCTACCTGTGCTGATAATATTGCCCGCAGGGAATTGTGCGAAGAGTTAGTATTGTTAGATATCAAAGAAGGTTTCGCTGAAGGCAAGGCGATGGACATGATGCAAACTGCACCGCTTTTGAAATTTGATACCCGGATTACCGGTACGACTAATGATTACAAAAAAACAGCAGGAAGCAATGTTGTTGTGATTACTTCAGGAATTCCACGCAAACCCGGGATGACCCGCGAAGAATTGATCGGCATCAATGCAGGGATTGTGAAAAATGTAACTGACAATATTCTTCAGCATTCACCAGATGCTATCGTTGTTATCATCAGTAATCCGATGGATACAATGACATACCTGGCACTCAAGTCGAGCAAACTTCCCAAAAACAGGATTATAGGAATGGGTGGTATCCTGGACAGTTCCAGATTCAAATTTTATTTGAGTCAGGCCATGAAATGTTCGCCACAAGATTTGCAGGCAGTTGTTATTGGTGGGCATGGTGATACTACGATGATTCCATTAACCAGACTTGCAACTTACCACGGCACACCGGTTTCTAAATACCTGGATCCTGAATCTCTCAAGAAGGTGGCAGCAGATACCATGGTTGGAGGTGCAACTCTTACTGGTTTATTGGGAACATCAGCCTGGTATGCACCTGGTGCAGCCGGTGCTGATCTTGTTGAAGCAATTGTAAGGGACGAAAAAAGGCTTGCGCCATGCTGTGTATCACTGGAAGGCGAATATGGTCAAAAGGATATCTGTCTCGGCGTCCCTGTTGTAATTGGGAAAAAAGGCTGGGAAAAGATCGTTGATTATGATCTGGATGATAATGAAAAAGCGCTGTTTGCGAAATCTGCCGATGCCGTTCGTAATATGAATGGAGTACTCACTTCACTTGCAGTATAAACAATTCATCGAAAACTTGTTAAGGGCGGGCTAAACCCGCCCTTTTTATTAGTGATTTTTTTAATAACCGGACGAAAAACGCTAAATTTAATATACCAGATATATCTTCTTTAAGACCTGTCCGAGTCCGCAGCAAGCCTTCTGCGTAATCACGATTGATAACCAAATGCCAGTTCATGAAATTAGTTTTACTCCTGGTTTTCCTAAGCTTTGCTTTTGTTTTTGTTTGTTCCGCTCAAATTCCTAATGACAGGAATCCTCAGATCAATAAGAACATTTGCCCGAATGAAAATGATCGAATCAACCCGGCCAAAAATTTGAAAATTAATCCAAAGTATAACTGGAACATCAATCCAATTTCCAACGCGGCTATCAACCCCAACAGTAATGCACTGATTAATCCAAAAGTAAATACCCGCGTAAATCCACACTACAACGAATTAATAAATCCCCTTCGAACCCTCAGCCTCAATCCCATGATGGGTGCAAACTGGCGGGGGTATTATTTATTTGATAAAGATGACAATCAAATTGGATACCTCATCATCGCAGATCAATATGTGATGGTATGCTTCGATATGAAAGGAAACTGGACAGGCTACCTGGTTTCTACTGATGTAAAAACTTACAATTGTTTTGATTTAAAAGATGAGTGGACAGGAATGTTTATTTGCAGCGATTCTGATAGCGGCTTAAATGTGTTTAATAAAGAAGGAGAATGGACGGGTTCGCACGCAAAATGACAACTATTGCATTGATTTAAGGTAAAATAGTTCCCGACATTTTTCGTCCCTGTTGAATCACATAGCTTCACGTTATTCACCCCTTTCCACACTTATAATTTTGGATTGCTACTGTCGTTATAATTATAATCCTATCCTACAATCCTATGGTCAAGTACCTAAACTCACCCCTGAAAATTGCAGGCAGCATTATTGCTGCAGCTGGAATTTCAATTGCAGCATTTTCGTTGGGACAATTAATGTTCCTGGGAATTTCTGTGATATCGTTGGGAATACTGGTTCATGTAACAGCATGGATCATTTACAGATCCCAGATGAAGCAAAAAGAAAGAAAAGTTTTTGAGTTTTGTCTTCTCTTTTTTATACTCACATTTTGTGCCACATTACTATTAGATTATCTCGGCATCATTCGTCTCGATCTTTGAACGACCCAGTCTTTCATTGATCCTTCCAACTAATGCATCGATACTTATTTCTTCCATGCATTTGAAATGCTTTTTGGGGCATTTGTCGTATCCGATTTTGCTGCAGGGCCGGCATCTCAGATTATTTATTTCAAAAACATCATACTGCTGTTTTGAATTAGTGCCATAATACGGCGTCATGCCAAATCCCGGAATCGTATTTCCCCAAACAGAAATAATTGGTTTTTGAAATGCCGCCGCGATATGCATTAATCCTGTATCATGGCTCACAATTAATTTTGCTCTTCTAACAAGGTCGGCGGATTCGTGGAGACTGAATTTTCCACAAGCGTTATAAATCTTTACCGGATCGGATTCTGCAATTTGTTTTCCAGTTTGGTAATCCTCTTTACCGCCTAATAAAATAATGGGATGGTCCAGTTTTTCACTCAATTCTTTTAATTTATGCAGGGGCAATTTTTTAGTATTATGCGCGGCTCCAATTACGATACCAACATATCCTGCAAGATGTGATGCAGGAATATCTGATTCTTTCACTTTGTCTTTTTCAGGGATAAAATAATCAAGACCCAGTCCATCGTTTTTAATGCTGAAAGACTTTAAAGTCTGCAAATACCGATCAACAATATGAATTTGAGGTAACCTGTTAATTTTTAGTGCTGTCATCATCCACTTCTCTATGTTAAGTTTTGGAAAAGAAGCTGATTTTACTTTCAGTGCTGATTTTACTTTCGATGTCCTGAGATTGTTATGGAGGTCAACTACGAAATCAAAATTTTCATTTTTTAGCGCTTTCAACAATGCGGGCATGCTGTCATCAAGTAAGTGGATTTTATCTATATAGGGATTATGATCTACTATTTCATGAAAACGTAATTTGGTGAGATAATGAATCTCAGCATCCGGCATTTGTTTTTTCAAACATCTCACGACAGGTGTTGTGAGCACCATATCGCCAATAGATGAAAAACGAATCACCAGGAATTTCATTGGATCATTTATTTGTGATCAGGAAATTTTCAAACAATTAGAAACCTCATTTTGCAGGGGCAACATCTTCTTCAAGGTAGTTCAAATCCTTTCCAAAAGTCTCTTTCGTCATAATTACAGCAACTGTAGATATAGTCATGATAATAATCCCAATCACCCAGCCACCTGTTACATAGTCAGTCATTCCTCTGATCCATTTAAAAAGTATGATGATCAGCGGAAGAGCTCCCCGAACCATGTTAGGGATCGTAGTAGCTGCAGTGGCCCTTAAGTTTGTTCCGAATTGTTCTGCACCCATCGTTACAAATATCGCCCAGAAACCTGCGCCGAATCCCAAACCCGCGCAAAGGATATACATCTGAGAAGCGCTTCCACCTTTTTGCAAAAAATAGAGAAGCATGAAAATAGAAGTAATTCCATAAAAAATATAGAGCGCCTTTTTTCTACTTTTCAACCATTGACTTATTAATCCAATGGCGATATCACCAATTGAAATAGCAGCATAAGAATACATTACTGCCTTTCCGGGTTTGATAGTATCTGTAATTCCAAATTCAGTTCCAAATTTATCGCAGAATGAAATGAGTACGCCGATGATATACCATGTAGGCAATCCAATTAATATACTCAGCAAATATCTTTTGAATCGATCTGCATTCGTGAAGAACATGAAAAAATTCCCTTTGCTAACAGGAAGTTGTTTCACCTTATGGAACATATTTGATTCCATTACAGAAACCCTGAGAAGTAATAATAACAAACCCAGTCCGCCCCCAATGAAATAGCAAATTCTCCAATCAAAGTGAGATGAAATAAAATAAGCCACTACAGCTCCGGTAATTCCTATTCCGGCAACAATTGAGGTTCCGATCCCGCGCTTTTCCTTTGGTAGCAATTCAGAAACAAGTGTAATTCCTGCACCAAGTTCTCCTGCAAGTCCAACTCCCGCAAGAAATCTCACCAGGGCATACTGGTTTACGTTTTGCACAAATCCATTAATAATATTTGCAATTGAGTAGAGGACGATTGAACCAAACAATACGCTTAGTCTTCCTTTCTTATCTCCCATTATTCCCCAAATGATTCCTCCCACCAGGAGTCCTGCCATTTGAATGCCTATTATATATTCGCCACTTTCAAGAACCTGATCACCATGCAGGCCGATGGATTCCAAACTGGGTTTACGAATAATGCTGAAAAGGAGTAAATCGTAGATATCAACAAAATAACCAAGGGCTGCGACTATTACTGCCAGGCCAAAGATTGAATCCTGTTTTTTATTCATCAAGATGGATTTTAAATATTTTGTTCTTCATTTTCGGCAGATTTCCCGAAGAACAATTTATATAATACGGGCAATGTGGTAATGAGCACAATTCCAATAACGATTACTTCGAGATGTTGTTTTAAATCGAAGTCGAATTTATTAATGAAGAATTTGTCGAGGTAATGTCCCGCAATTAGCATACTCGCTACCCAGGAAACGCAACCGATGATATTGTACATCGTAAATTTCTTTCTATCCATTTGAACGATTCCTGCTACTATTGGACCAAATGTGCGGATGATAGGAAGAAAACGGGCGAAGACAATTGCCTGAGCACCGTGTTTGTCATAAAATGCTTTAGCTCTTATGAGATGTTTTTTCTTAAATATCCAGGTATCTTTTCGGGTGTATAAAAATGGTCCGCTTTTTTTACCGAACCAGTAACCAACCATATTTCCAAGAATACCGCAAATAGAAACAAGTATCAGCAGTATCATCAGATCCAGAAAATCACTTCCGGTGCCGCCCGGAATTAAACGTTCTACCAATTTTGGGCTATATATTCCGGCAACAAAAAGTAAACTGTCTCCGGGCAAAAAGAAACCAATCATTAATCCGGTTTCGGCAAAAACAATAAATAGCATAACCCACAAACCCCCATTATTAATATAAAATTCGGGGTTCAATAAATCTCTCCATGTAATCTGCAATAATTCAATCATGATCGTTCACATTTAAATCCAAATCATTCCTTCTAATACCTGACATCCATTAGCCAGTCTCAGACTTTTTCCAATCGTTTATAGTGTATTGTTAACGTTAGCTTCCGTGAGTTCGCCTTCCCATTTGCTTACAACGCTTGTGGCGAGTGAATTTCCCAGCACATTTGTCATTGTTCTCAGCATATCACAAAAGTGGTCGATTGGCAATATTAATGCAATTCCTTCAACAGGGATTTTGAACATGGTGCAGGTTGCTAAAACCACCACAAGGGATGCCCGTGGAACACCTGCAATTCCTTTACTGGTTAATAATAAAACGACCAGCATGGTGAGTTGAGTGCCAAAATCAAGAGGGATCCGAAATGCCTGTGCGATGGCCAGGCTCGCAAAAGTCATATACATCATGCTTCCATCAAGATTAAATGAATAACCAAGGGGGAGAACAAAAGCTACAATTTTATCGCGACAGCCGAATTGTTCGAGCTCTTCTGTAAGCCTTGGGAATACAGCCTCACTGCTCGTGGTACTGAATGCCACAAGAAGCGGCTGTGCAATCATCTTTAATAATTGCGGCAATCTTTTTCTAAGAATAAGTGCCCCCACAAAGATTAAGACACACCATAGCAACGCAATTCCTGCTGCAAAACATAAATAGTAATAAATGTAAAATTTCAGCACTTCCAATCCTTCAATGGCAATGACTGCCGATAACGCACCGAATACACCAATGGGTGCAAATTTCATTACGTAGTCAACCATTTTCAGAATGACATGCGCAAATACATCGAGCGCTTTAATTAAAGGCTTTGTTTTTTCGCCTATTGCTGTGGCTGCTATTCCAAAGAAAACGCTGAATAATACAATCTGCAGGATTTCATTTTTCGACATTGCCTCAATGACGCTCTTGGGAACAACGTGATCCACAAAACTTGCCAATGAAAATTCCTGCGCCTGACCGATGAGGTCACCTGGTGATCCGGAACTGGTTTGAGTTATATGAAGTGCAGCTCCGGGTTGGAGGTAATTGACAAGGAGCATCCCTAAAAAAAGGCTCGCGAAAGATGCGCATATGAACCATAGTAAGGCTTTGCCTCCTACCCTCCCCACTGCTTTAAGGTCCCCCAGTTTTGCAATACCAACAACCATAGTTGAAAATACCAGCGGTGCAATGATCATTTGAACGAGGCGGAGAAAAACAGTTGAAAGTAGTTTGATATTTTTCGAAAAGTCGGCTATGAATTGAGGTGATGCGAATTTATGGATCAGCTGACCAACCGCGATACCCAGCGCCATTGCAACAAAGATTAGGAATGTGAGCCTGTTTGTTTTGTTCATAATTCTTTTTTAGCGCCAGGTGGTTTTACGAAGGGTCGAAAGTTCAAAAAAATTCGCATATGACAAAACTTTTGGGCTTTTAAAAAATAGTACTGAATGAAAACAAATGCAGTCGGGTATTGAATAATTATTTATTTTGGGCACTTAAACCGACTAAAAAAATTCAAAACCCAACCTATCTACTTTATGAGTTTATTCCGTAAAAAATCCCTCGATTCACTGATGCAACAGGCCGGTGATACGGCAGGTTTGAAAAGAACACTGGGTTCTGGCAACCTGGTTGCTTTGGGAATCGGTGCTATCATTGGAGCGGGATTGTTTGTAAGAACGGCTGCAGCAGCCGGTCAGCATGCAGGTCCGGCTGTTACTCTTTCATTTGTGGTGGCAGCTGTTGGATGTGCGTTTGCCGGTTTGTGCTACGCAGAATTCGCTTCGATGATTCCCATTGCAGGTAGCGCATATACTTATGCGTATACAACTATGGGTGAACTGGTAGCCTGGATTATTGGATGGGCACTCATACTGGAATATGCCCTCGGCGCCGCTACAGTTTCTATAGCATGGAGTGAGTTCTTAAACAAGCTGGTAGGAGGCCGGATACCCTATGAATGGTGTCATTCGCCGTTTGAAAAATTTCTTGATGCAAACAACGTCATGCACCATGGAATTGTAAATGCTCCTTCGTTGTTGATCCTGTTATTACTATCACTTCTTCTTATCAAAGGAACACAGGAGTCTGCTATCGTGAATGCAATAATTGTAATCGTAAAAGTTACCATTGTAATCGTATTCATCATTGTTGGATGGCAGTTCATCAAACCAGAAAATCATACTCCGTATTTGATTCCCGCTGATGCAAAACCTGCGATACTTCCAAGTGGAGCTGAATATACTTATACCAATTTCTTCCGACACGGGTGGGGAGGTGTATTGCGGGGAGCGGCCATTGTTTTCTTTGCATTCATTGGGTTTGACGCAGTTTCTACAGCGGCTCAGGAGGCAAAGAATCCAAAGAAAGATATGCCAGTTGGTATCCTCGGATCTCTGGTTATTTGTACGATATTATATGTGTTGTTTTCTTATGTTTTGACAGGCGTTGCGCCTTATACTGATTTTGTTAGATCAGGCAAAGAAGCTTCAGTTGCATACGCGATTGAAACTTACATGACTAATTACGGTTGGCTTGCGAAACTGATTACCGTGGGTATCCTTGCAGGTTTTTCATCTGTAATACTTGTCATGTTACTCGGACAAAGCCGCGTATTTTTCTCAATGGCCAATGATGGATTACTTCCGAAAGTTTTTTCTGATTTGCATCCCAAATTCAGGACGCCTTATAAATCAAATGCACTCTTATTCCTGTTTGTTGGAACATTCGCGACTTTGATTCCTGGTGATATTACAGGTGATCTCACCAGTATTGGAACCCTCCTTGCATTCGTGCTGGTTTGTGTTGGGGTGCTGGTGATGAGGAAATCGGATCCAAATCGTCCAAGACCATTTAAGACTCCATTGGTACCAATCGTTCCAATCCTGGGTATCCTGGTTTGCTCCGCGATGATCCTTTCACTCGATAATATGACGCTGGGTGTAGCTTTTGCATGGATGGTTCTGGGCTTAATGATTTACTTTGGATATAGTAAGAAATCAAGCAGACTGAACGTATAAATTCTTCAATTTCATACTGAAAAAACCGCTTCTTCGGAGGCGGTTTTTTCATTACATCTTCATCTTGGTAACTTGCATTACAACTTTTAAATTTGCAGCCCTGTCTTAGGTTTCAGATTAATATTTAAGGCAGTTATTAAAATTTTTCAGTTTTTATGGGAAGAATATTTGAGGTTCGTAAGTCAACCATGTTTGCCCGTTGGGACAGAATGGCGAAGCAGTTTTCTCGTATTGGAAAAGAAATCGCAATTGCAGTTAAGGCGGGTGGTCCTGATCCTTCAACCAATCCTGCTTTGCGTCGCGTAATGCAAAATGCGAAAAGTGTAAACATGCCCAAGGATCGCGTTGAAGCTGCTATCAAACGTGCCCAGGGTAAAGAAATGGAGAATTACGAAGAGATCCTTTATGAAGGCTACGGTCCCTATGGAGTTCCGATACTTGTGGAAACTGCGACAGACAATCACGTTAGAACCGTTGCTAATATAAAATCACATTTCAATAAAGGCGGCGGTACGCTCGGAAATAGTGGTAGCGTAAGTTTTCAGTTCAGGAAAATGGGCGTTTTCAAATTGAATCCAAAAGGTTTGAATGCTGAAGATTTAGAACTGGAATTGATTGACTCTGGCCTCGAAGAATTGGGCGAAGGAACCGGCGAAGGCGGAGAAGAAGTTTTGGTTTTAAGATCTGCCTTCAATGATTTTGGGAATATGCAAAAAGCATTGGAAGAAAAAGGGATTACACCTATAAGCGCCGAAGTAGAATGGATCCCTCAAAATGCTACTCAGTTGCCGGAAGATCAGGCACAGGAAGTACTCAAGCTCATCGATAAATTAGAACAGGATGAAGATGTGCAAAAAGTATTTCACAGTTTGCAATAGCTAGTGCTGTAATGAAGTGAATCATTCTTTCATAAGGAGTGGGGAAGTAAAATAATACATATCTATTCCCTTTCCTTTACGTCCATTGCTCGCTCCACCAGTAGGGAGCTCAGAAAATCTGGAACTCCGATACAAAATCTTTTTTTGCGATCACCTTCGGTGATCTTTCTGTTCCTTTTTTGCTCCAATTTTCCACATGTGAAATTCCCATTTTCACAAATGCAAAGTTCTGCTCAACAAGTATTTTCAGATAGAGATAGAGTCTATCCGGGAGAAACAGTAATGGCTTCAATAACACTCGCATCTCCGAACTACTTTGAAGGAGCATTATCAGTGGGAATGGAATTTGAATTTGGAGAAGGCAATAGAATTATTGAAACAGGAGTTCTAACACAAATAATAAACCCATCACTCAAGAAGCTTTAATTACGAAAATATTTTCAGGTGGTCAAACACTTAGGTAGTTACGTGCCAAGGCAAAGAAAAGTAAGAAATCTCGCCTCCATTTCATACTTAATTTGGAACAAGTTCTTTTAATTATTCTTCCCGGACTTATCAAGTAGTTTCCTGTAACGTTTTTCGTTCCTGGTTCTCGTGATCCAGGTAATGAGAAAGCCGCATACGAAACCCAGTGCGACAATAATGTAGACTTTATTGTTATCTGCAGCAAGTGGAATGAGACTTATTTGTCCGAGAATCATGAACCCAAAAAAAACAAGGAAGCCCGTTAGCAATCCCCAGGCTATTGTATAGAGCAAATAATATTTTAGAGGTGAGCCTTCACGTTGTTCCTGCCAAAATTCCATGAATCGAATTTCTTCCCGCGTCAACACTTTTAATTTGATTTGAATTGATGAATGATTGGAATGGCTGAATTATTCAGCCATCATTTGTCTAACTACAGAAATCACTTCTTCAACGTTGGGTTTGCTGAAGTAATCCCCATCGCTGCCATAAGATGGCCGGTGTGCCTGGCCGGTTATTGTTCTTGGAGCAACATCAAGCCAGCGATATCCATTTTGCTGTTCCATCACTATATTAAACATATAACCTGCCGCTCCGCCTGGTACATCTTCATCAACAAAAACAATGCGGTTGGTTTTTTTGAGAGAATCCAGGATACTATGATTAATATCGAATGGTAAAAGTGTTTGTACGTCTATCACTTCACAACTGATTCCAATTTTTTCCAAAACCTGGGCCGCTTCCATCACTATTCTCAAAGTTGCGCCGTAAGAAACGAGCGTAATATCAGTTCCCTCTAAAATTGTTTCGGGTACTCCGAGCGGAACCTGAAACTCCAATAAATTAGAAGGCAGTTTTTCTTTCAACCTGTAACCATTCAGGCATTCAATCATAATTCCTGGATCTGATCCCTTCAGCAAAGTGTTGTACATTCCCACTGCCTGAACCATATTTCTCGGAACACAAACATGAAAACCCCGAAGCGAGTTAATAATCATTCCCATGGGTGAACCGCTGTGCCAGATTCCTTCCAGCCTGTGACCTCTTGTTCTCACGATGATTGGACAACTTTGTTTGCCCTTGGTTCTAAAATGCAGACTCGCGGCATCATCACTTAATGTTTCTAAGCCGTAAAGCAAATAATCTATGTATTGTATTTCTGCAATTGGCCTGAGTCCACGCATCGACATTCCAATACCCTGACCCATTATGGTAAGTTCCCGAATGCCTGTATCAAAAATTCTATGTTCACCGTACTTGTATTGTAGTCCGGCAAAGCCCTGATTCACATCACCAATAAAACCAAGGTCTTCCCCAAACGCAATCACTTTAGGATTTTGTTCGAATAATTTATCGAAGTAGGCGTTTAGAATTTCATAACCATTTTTTGACGGGGCGTCGTTCGCATATTCTGCATCGACTCCTGTTATTTTTCTTATTGAGGCATCACCTTCCGCGTACAAATAAGAATTGTACTGTGCCCTTTCTTCCTTATTGAGTTCGTCGTTGTATTGTTTGATTGCAGCGATCGCATTTTCGTCTGCGGAAAGATTGATTCCCGTTGCTAAGGCTTTGAATATGTCTCTTCGGGTTGGTTCTCTATGGGCGAGCAATTCATCAAGGCCTTTTTGTATAAGGCCCGTATGATCGATTCCTTTAGAAATAGCATCGCTAAGTAAGACTGAAGATTTGCTAACCATTTCACGAATCGGACCAAGATATTTTTCCCATGCGTGTTGGCGGCTTTCGCGAACCATGTCTTTCGCCTGCATTTCAATTTCATTCAGTTCATCTTCATCGGCAAGGGAATTAGCGATGATCCATTCTTTCATTTTGCGAATGCAATCCCACTCCCTCTCCCACTCAAGACGCTCGGGAGATTTGTAACGTTCGTGGCTACCCGATGTTGAGTGCCCCTGCGGTTGGGTGATTTCTTCAACATGAAAGAGTGCGGGAATATGTGTTTCGCGAATTTTTGTGATTCCATGCTCAAAAATTTCACACATGCCCGCATAGTCCCAACCTTTTACCTTATAGATATCGATTCCATTTGTTCCTTCGCGTTTTTGAAAGCCTTTCAACGCTTCGGAAATAGAACCTTTTGTAGTTTGATATTTTCTCGGTACAGAAATGCCATAACCATCGTCCCAAACAAAAACGGCAAGGGGTACCTGAAGCACCGCTGCTGCGTTTAAAGTTTCCCAAAAATGTCCTTCGCTTGTAGATGCATCCCCAATGGTGCAGAAGCAAACTTCATTTCCATTATCAGAAAGCTGGGGAAATTGTTTTAGCTCATTAATGTTCCTGAAAGATTTTGAGGCGAATGATAATCCTAGAGCACGGGGCATTTGTCCGGCCGTAGGTGCAATTCCACTTGTAAGATTTTTTCTATTCGCGAGATCCAAAAAATTTCCCTGGTCATCAACAAATGGAGTTGCAAAATGGGAATTCATCTGGCGGCCCGCACTGTGAGGATCATTTTTTACATCCGGATCTGCATAGAGTTGAGAAAAGAATTCTTCGATAGTTGCTGAACCTGTGGCGAAGGCAAAGGTTTGATCCCGATAGTAGCCCGCATAAAAATCACCTGGTTTAAAAAATTTTGCCAATGCAACCTGGGGAAGCTCTTTTCCGTCCCCAAAAATCCCAAATTTTGCCTTGCCCGTTAAAACTTCCTTTCTGCCGAGGAGGCTGGCTTCCCTGCTTTCGCAGGCGAGGCGGTAGTCTTTGAGAACTTCTTCGCGGAAGCGGTCAAAAGACAGTTTTTCCAAAGACATGGTATCGTTGGGAATCAAGTGGTCCATGCGACAAAAGTAGCCATTCTCAATTCAAGTTTGACCTTGCGGCCTTTGTTGTTAAAAAAATGTCAGTTTGAGGGTCTTTTTAACATTGTTGATCAACAATATGTAGATTTGCTACACGTTTTTAGTGGAACGATTTTTGAACCTGAAACAGCCGCTGATTTCACGGACTTAACACTCAGATTTAAACCATGAAAATCATATCTGCCCTCGCTTTGATTTTTGGCCTTTTTTCCGAGGCATTTTCACAGGGATCAAATGCTGCCAACACGGTAGCAAATGATAATCTGCAACTGAAGGAAACCCAATATGATTTTGGCAAAATTC